>JAUXUR010000062.1 GCA_030680745.1 Alphaproteobacteria bacterium | reverse complement strand
TAGAGAAGCCCTTAAAAAGGGATTACATATTTTAAAAAAATCATTTAATAACATATTAAAATTGCTTTATCAAATGATAGTAACCGTTCATTCAGAGGCTTGCCCCTTTGAGTGAATTTCGTGTGGATCTCTCAGGGCTTGTCCGCGGGATCCATGGTACAAAAGTCTGCAGAAAATTGTTTATCGTACCTTCTTTAACATTTTCTGGATCCCGCGATCAAGTCGCGGGACGTAGGAAGGGGTTTATGTAGTGCGATTTTTATTAAAATTTACTATATGTCTAAATCCTGTTGAGGTAGCATGATAGTTTCAAGCGTATGGCGCAGCTTGTTCATGGCATCGAGAATTTTTAGCATTTGCTCCTTTCCTAGTCGTTCTTCTAGCTGCTTTGCAAATGCAGCGTGTTGTGGATTGATTTTATTGATGGCCGCGAACCCCTTTTCTGTCAGTTGAAGAAGCATGGCTTTGCGGCTTGACGGGTTTGAAGTGAAGCGCAACATTCCCTCTTCAACAAGTTGAAGGCTTGTCCTGCGTACACTCTGCCGCGTTATGCCCATCCTGCGCGCAATTTCTGCTTGGGTTAACTGTTCATTCAACACGGCTCCAAGAACCTGCCAGCGCGTTGCCGTCAGCCCTACAGGCGCTGTAAGTTGCTCGGCGACGTCAAGAAACAAGCCATTCAGTGCAAAGGCCGTTAGCGCCATTGCGCTGAGTCTTTCCTGTGTCTCACTCATTACCATGTTCCGCCATGAGTTCGTAAAAGCCTTCTGGATTTTGGGCCTTGTATAATTTGTGCCAAGACTGCAAAGTTGTTTCGGTGTAAATATCAAGTTTGCGGAAGATCTCGATTGCAAATTCGATTGGGGCGATGCCGCTTGCAGTGATCAAATTTCCAGAAGTTACGGCAAGCTTTTCTTGATAGTGGAAACCGCCTTTGTAACCTACCATTTCTAGAAAGATCTTTGCGTTACTCGTGTGTGGCAATTCGTCCAATAACCCAAATCTTGCAAGTGCTGCCGTTGCACCACAAATGGCTGCGACCGGAATACCTGCACTCAGAAATTGAGCTGCCTTTTTAACAAAGCTATCAATACTTCCTTTTGCAGCGATATCGCCACCTGGCAATATCAGCATTCGGCTGTCTTGTGGCTCCACCATGTTCAGACTCAGGTCGGGAAGTATCCGCAGCCCGCCTTTGCTGATGATGGGCGCAAGTGAATTGCCGATCGTTTTCACCTGAAACCGGCCAGGCGTTTTCTGGAGTTCTGGCGAATTTAAATGCGCGACTACATAGCCCACTTCCCAATCTGACATGGTGTTGTAAGTTGCGAGATGAATCGTTTGTTTGCTCATGCGTAAAATCCTTCATTAAAATTGACAGCAGACTACCATCATGACAGCATGCTGTCAATTTTGCCTTTGTTGATTTTAAATATTGTTAATTTCAGCGTTCATGTTATGAGTGTATGGTTAAGCATCAAATTCATAAAATAGGATTATTATGATTAAAACTGGTGATGTCGCATTAAGTATAGATTATCTAACATCCTTTATTTTAGAAAATTATAAAGGCATTCAAATAATTGATGCATGGGGTGAAAAAAGCTTCTTTTATAATCCCAATGCTTTTTTAAAACGCGGTGTTTATTTTTGTACTTTAAAAGAAAAAGATGGTGCAAACGATAAAGCTTCGATGTTGAATAGAGATGGCGTTTATAGATTAAATTTTGGCATTTCTAAACAAACCTTTTTAAGGATTTTCAGTTGGATGCCAAAACGTCCTAGTAAAGGTGATGTGATAGAGGGTGTTTATGATTTTACACAGGTTGATTTATTAACGCCGCATCCTGTTTATGGCTGGATGGCTTGGGTGTCGATTTCAAATCCCTCTATGAATTCATTTGAAAAGATTAAAGACTTGATTGATGAAAGCTATACATTGGTTTTAGAAAAATATAAAAAACGTATTTCAATTTAAATTTTTGTAATTTATATTAAACTGACTTTAAACTAATTTTATTTCATTTAAAGTCAGTTCAACATAAATAATTAAAGAATTAAATTATTTTGTTCAAAATCGTTTAATTCTTTAATTATTTTATTAAAGATATCCACAATAGTTGCTTTTGTTTCATCGTCATAAATAGTATTTGGATTTGTGCCAAAATTTAAGCTTTTTAAAAAAGAAAAGTAATTGTCCATTTTAAGGTGAAAATAAAGTGTATTTTTTCTGTCATAGGGTAACATTTTTTTGTAATTATTTTCATCATTATCGTTAAATATAATTTCAATGTCTTCGAAGATTCGTGATATTAAATTTTCTTGGTCGACTTTGTCTATTAGTACATTCTGGATATAAACATTATTTATTATATTGTCTATGGTGTAATTACTATATAGTTGATAGCCTTGACGTTCAACTAAATAACGTGTATACCCGTAATGATGTACAATACCGTACAAATAATGTTTGAAAAAATCAATAAGAAACTTTTTTTCACTTTTTTGATTGTTTGAAGTAGAATGGATATAGATAAAATCCATTAGTTTTTGTAGCATATTTCGGTAATAACCGTTAATAACATCACCCATATGTATGTGTGTCGCAATGTTATCTGGTCCCAATTGTAACATAATATCAAAAAAATGCTTGCTAAATAAAGAGAGATTTATTTTGTCGTGTGATTTATTTTTAAAATAATCTGAAAATAATATTATAAAATTCTTAATATTTTTAGGTGTATAATTTTCAGGATCGTCAAGATTCTCAGGATTTTCAGGATTATTTGGAAAGTTGCTTGTTAAAGAAATAATATCTTCGTCATATAAACAGTTTTGAATATTTTTAGCTATTTTAACAGCTTCATCTAACGAAAATATAGGATTTTCATCATTTTCATTATCTTCATTTGTAAACATTAATAAGCTTACTATGTTAATGAAAGAATAATAAGGTGTTGTTCTGTTGTTTTTTTCGTTTTGTTCATTGGCTATTTGGAAAAATTCATCATTATTATTTTGTATTAAAAGTATTTTTATAAGTTTATTAATTCTTGTGCTTGCTTTTTTTTCACTATCATAAAATGCAGTGTAAGTTTTTAAATCTGTTGGGTTGTTTAATCCGCATTGACAAATTAAGTCAACATAAAAAATTAATTTTTTGCTAGTAATTTTTCCTTTTTCGATTGCTGCATTAATTAGACTTGAAAATCTAATTAATGCTTCAGGTTTTTGGAGGGCTTTTAATTCATTAAATTTATTAAAACTTAATTTAAGTTTTCCCTTGTCTTGTTTTGTTATATCGTCATTGTATTGGACCATATATAAGAATATTTCTAAGAATCTTAAAATATTTTTTCTCTCTGAAGATATAGGGAGAAGGTCAATATGTTCCAGTTTAGAATCATTTATGCATTTATGCATTTCTTCTCGAAAATTAAAGTTATTTTTTTGAGGTGCAGATATTGAGTATTTAACCAAAGCATCTATTGTAGCTTCTGATATTGCTTCATCATTGTTAAAGCTTAAAAACATATCCTTTATTTCATGCAAATGTCCCAATATATATATCACTTCATCGATGTTGGTATGTCGACTTTTACGATTGATTAATTTTTCAAAAAATAATTTGACCCATTTATTATAATAACAGATTGTTGCTATTTGCTTCTGAATGGTTAAATCATTTTGAGAAACATTATTGTTAGATAATACTTGCGATAGAAAATCGAATATTGTTGAATTGGTGTGTGTAACGTAAATTTTAGAAATGTCCTTTAACTGATTTATTGTTTTAGAAGATAAAAGACTTTCGCTTAGAATTTTTGGAAAAATAATTGTATTGAGGGTATCAAAATTATTTTGATGATTTTCTATATCATTTGCAATATCTTCACGTTTTGCAATGTTTAAAAAATTGGATAAGTTAAAATTTTCAATGGGTAAAAGTGCTATCCAATTCCAATAGATATTATCTAAATGTAACTCAAGGGGTGAAGATTTTTGTACATGTGCTAAAGCGTCAAGTATTTTTATACTTATGTCAATATTTCCAGTATTTCTCTTCAATGCTGCAACATTGCGTAAATAATTATGAATAGATTTCATATATTTTAAGCTAATTACCCCTTCTATTTTTTTTATATTTTTTTTAATTACTTGAAAAACAATAGGGCGTTCTTGATCTTTGAGTGTCGCTAATGTTCTTAATATTTCACACATAAGCCCTGATTTTGGCATAGAGTATTTGGTTATAAGATTGGTGTCATTTTCTAGAAAAAATGTTTCTATTTCTTTGAAATAAAAGTATTGTCCATACTCATTTTGATGAATATTCAAAAGATGTCTTTTTAGAACAAATTCGGATCGTTTGTCAGTCAAATTTTTATCCGTAATTTCTTTGTATAAAATTTCAAATAAATCTTCTAAATCTATATCTGTGTTATTGGAAATATTTTCTTCGATTATGTCAAGTATAAAATTTGTGTCAAGATCATAATCTTCATTGTTTAAAATTTTTGGTGTAAAAAATTCAGATGTTAATCTTTTTATGTTTTTAATTTGTTGTGATGAAAAAATATTTTTATTTTGAAAAATATAATTGTAAGTAATATTTTCTATAATATTGGGGTTTACATTGTAAAGAAGCTTAGCCCATAAATGCCATATTTGTTCAGAGGCATCACACACAATAGAGCCTTCAAATAAGTTTTTAAGTAAATCAGTTAAAAAAATGACCTTATCATTAATAATGTTGGGCATGTTGTTTGTGATCTTCTGATCGTCCTTAAGACATTGTTGTTTTGTTAGGTGAACGAGCAGATGATATATAAAATAGATGTGTTTTAGCTCATCAGCATCGGCATCTTCATAAATTTTTTCTGTGCGATAATGAGTTTTAAGCGTTTTTTGAAATTCGTCTAAATTGAAATATTTAAATGGCATTAAGGCAAAAATATTGGTGTTAAGTAATTCTTCAAATTCATAAAATGCCTCGTTGGCGAAATTATAAAATTCTTGCAATAATTCTAGAGAAGTATTAACGTCTATGCCGGTTTCTATTAATTTTTGTAAAATTATAAAAAAAGATTGAAGAACATATCCGTCGAAATTTTTATACATTTCTTTTGATTTAATATCAACAATGACTGCTGTTTGAGAGTCTATGTCTAGCTTTAAAAATTCATCAATTATTGTGCAAATTACATTATCGTGTATATCCGTATAATCTGTGTCCGTATCTGTAAAATCCCCATTTGATTCTAAAATATAATTACCTAAATTAATTAAATTTACATTTTGCGTTATGTTAAGTTTTAACACTTTGGATTTTAAAATATGTTTTTTTAAGATGTTAATAAGATATTTGACACCTTTTTTATTTGGAAATGTTTTTATCACCTGCAATAAAATAGTTTCAATATAATTTTCATATTCTTTAATTTGTATATTATTTTTTACACAATGATAGAATCCTTTAATTTTAATTATATTAAACAAAAGTTGCTTTTTTAATTGTATGTTTTTTGAATCTTTAAAATTAATACAAAAATCTTTTATTTTTTCAAGAAGTTCATATTCATTGTCTTCTATTTTAATTTTTTTATTTGGATTTTCTTCTATATCTTTATTTTCAATATTTGGATTTTCTTTTCTTTTTTTGTGGTAACTGTCATCATTTATGTGTGTGTTCGAAAAATTTTCATCTTCCTCATCACTTTTTCCTGCCATAAGCGCTGATGTGGAGAGAAGTGAAATAAAAAAGAAATAAAACAAAATACGATTTAACATTATGTGTCCCTTTAATGAATGATAATTTTAACTATTTGTATAACTGTACAGCAATACTTACATATTGTCAATAAAATTGAATATTGCCTTAGTTGTTTTGTCAATAGTTTTAAAACTAATAAATATTGAAGACTTTATGGATGGAAGTTATTGAAATAATTTTATGAATATGTTTGGAGCGAGTGATTATTAGATTATCACTTCTAATCTGGTCGATCTTATTCTTTAGGATAAGCTTTTATAAAAGCCTCTAATTTATTCGCATGTTCTGAAATCTTCAAGCATATAGGGTAGGGGGTTAAATCAAAATGAAAACGTTGCGCATTATATATTTGTGGGATTAGGCAAATATCAGCAAGACAGGGCGTGTTTCCAAAACAAAATGTATGCTTTGTAGTTGATTGTTTTAATTTTTCTTCTAATGTATCAAAGCCTTGTTTCAGCCAATGATGATAATAATGATGTTTTTGATCCTCGTTCATTTGCAAATGATCGCGTAGATAATTTAATACACGTAAATTATTTAAGGGATGAATGTCGCATGCAATGATTTGAGCGAATGATCTAATTTTGGCACGTTGCAATGGATCTTTGGGTAATAAGGGTATAGCGGGATATACTTCATCAAGATATTCGACTATTGCTAAGGATTGGCTGATGATTTCAGTGCCAATCTGTAAAGCGGGCACAAGCCCTTGAGGGTTTATTTTTAAGTAAGGGGGTGTGCTTTGTTCTGCAAGGCGTAAATCAATAGGAATTTGTGTGTATTCTAGTCCTTTAAGATTAAGGGCTAATCTCACGCGATAGGATGCTGAGGATCTGAAATAATCGAATAATCTTATAGGCATTGTATTTCTTTCAGGCAAAATTTATAAAAAATCACGTCCTAATTCTTCGCGTGTTTCTTGATTTAACATTGACATATGACCATAAGCTGCATGATTAATGCCTATATAAACCTCTGCTGCAGGGTTTTTAAAAGCCTGAATCAAGGCCGCATCAAAAGGAAAGTGAATAAAATGAACTGACGCTGTTCTGCCACCTGGTTTTGATCGTTCTTGATCTTTTTCAGGTGTTGCGTGAATCCGATCTGTGCCAATCTGCATGTAAATCAGGTCTTCAACACCCCCTAATTGACCTAAAAGGGCGTCGCGTTTGTTTTTGTCTTCAATTTCAAACATCATGGTTGCTGTTAATTCAGATCCATTAGGAATAAGGGGGTTATAGGCATGTAATTCATCGTCAATCTGAGCGTCTCCACCTTTTTCGATGCGGAGCATTTCGTGAATTTGGTAAAACATTGTTTCGTAATTTTCAAAATAAAAATTTACGTAAGGCCCTAAAGCAATACGTCTTTTATTTTTAAGTTCAATTATTTTCGCTTTAAAATCAGGGCGTATTTTTTCGTAAGATTCTAAGGATAAAATATCTTTTTTGGTGATTGTTGTTTTAGTCATTTTTTGACTCCAATAAGCCATATGAAATGGCTATAATTTCAATCGGATTCGGTGCTTTATCATAATGAACACCCTCAATTTCCATGCCTTGCAAGATATGTTCTCCTGCTAAGGGGCATTCCGATACAATATAAGCTGATTTTTTCTTTATCATTTGACGCACGACAGGCTTTCCTTGTTTAAGCGCTACGGGGAAATTATCTTTCATCACACCCCAAGATCCACCATGACCAGAACATCTTTCAACCAAATGAATTTCCGTATCGGGAATCATGCGGAGCATTTCGGCTGCTTTATGACCAATATTTTGTGCGCGTGCATGGCAGGGTAGGTGAATTGAAACGCCACCTTCGATTGGCTGTAATCCTGGGACTAAGCCTTTTTCTTTGGATAATTCCACAATATATTCTGATAAATCATAGGTTTCCTGTGAAAGTAGTTTTATGTCTTCATCTTTAGGTAATAAAAGTGGCCATTCATGTTTTAACATTAAAGCGCAAGAGGGAACGAGGGCGATAATTTTGTATCCTTTTTGAATCCAAGGCAGCATTTCTTTTGAAACATCTTTTGCATTTTGGGCGACTTGGGCTAAATTGCCTTCTTCAAGCAAAGGCATACCGCAACATTTGGGATAGGCGATTTGGCTTTCGACCCCATTTAAAGCGAGGACGGCGCGTAAAGCGAGACCAATATTGGGGTCGTTAAAATTACCATAACAGGTTGCGTATAAAACGACTTTTTGTCCAAAACCGGGTGCCTCTTCGTTTAAAGGTATGGATTCTTTGCCAAGATCCATCAACGTTTTTGGCGCATATTTTGGCAAATGTGCATCCTTATGAACATCTGCAATCCATTCTAAAAGGGTACGTGTAAATTTATTTTTGTGAGATATTGCCCAATTGGACAGACCTGAAAATTTACTGCCCATTTTGCCATGAAAATCAGTTTTGGCGAGCAATCGCTTAATAGGGCCAACTTTCCCTTTTTTAAAATCAATCGCACGTGATCTTAAAACAAGTTTTGGGAAATCAATATTGAATTCGTGAGGCGGGACATAGGGACAGCTGACCATAAAACACATATCGCATAAAGTGCATGCGTCATTAACTTTTTGAAAGCCTTTGGAATCAACACTATCCAATTCACCTGTTTCTGAATTATCAATTAAATCAAAAAGTTGAGGGAAGGAATCACACAAATTAAAACAACGTCTGCATGAATGACAGACATCAAAAACACGTCGCATTTCGGCGTCTAATGCCGCTTCATCGTAAAACGCTTCGCTTTCCCAATCGAGATTGTGTCTGATCGGTTTGTCTAATCCACCTTCACGCATTACTCTTCCTCTTTCAAATATAGTCGATAGACTTGGATTGATACATCGTCGTGCCTCGCTCATGTATATAGGGATACATTTCGCTCGTTTCTCCTTGTCTGAATCTCAAGTCTAACGACTATAGTGGAGGGCGTCATATTCGGGATTTACAATGCTCACGTATAAAGGATACGCTCCGCTTGTTTCACCGTTCATATTCCTACCCACATTTTGAAATAGTTTGAGTAGGTAAGCGCCAATGTTATTACGTAAACTGCCCATCTTATCACAAATTCGTCGTCAGGGCGCAGCAATCGGTATTCATGTACCTTAAGTACATTCCGTTCCGGTTCTCATGAGTTCTTTTCAGCTAAAACATTAAGGTCCCCCGGACCTTAATTGTTAAGCTTCTAGATAACTCATTTCATAGACTTTGTCTTATAATCTGGACAGTCGTTTTGAGGCGTAGGCAATTGAAGTTTTATTGTTTTCCTGAACGCGTTGAAGCGAAGCTTCGAACGCAGATTCAGGATCCAGATTAAAATGTATGCTCAAAGAGCATGGCAAAATTATTTAAATTTAGAGATGGAACTCTATCAGTCCATGCTCGCTAACGCTTTTTGAAAACGACCAGCATGTGATTTTTCAGCTTTTGCAAGCGTTTCAAACCAATCAGCGATTTCTTCAAAACCTTCTTCACGTGCTGTGCGTGCCATACTAGGATACATATCTGTATATTCGAATGTTTCGCCAGCGATAGCTGATTTTAGATTAGCGGCAGTGCCACCAATTGGTTCGCCAGTGACTGGATCACCAGCTTCTTCTAAAAAGGCTAAATGACCATGGGCATGGCCTGTTTCACCTTCGGCAGTTGATCTAAAAACAGTGGAAATGTCATTGTAACCTTCAACATCTGCTTTTTGTGCGAAATAAAGATAGCGACGATTGGCTTGCGATTCGCCAGCAAACGCTTCTTTTAAATTTTCTTGAGTTTTTGAACCCTTTAGTGACATGTCTTCTCTCCAATTCACGGCATAAATTCCAGGTTAACAATACAAAAGTTGACCAAATAAATCAACTTCTTTAACCACGTTTCGTGTTTCGAAAATATCGCTTAAAACCGAGTCTCTTCTGAAAACGGACGTGATAACAAATTTTTAATTGTTGTATCAATATTGGCATCTTCATATAGAATACGATAAACACCTTCGGCCACTGGCATATCGACATCTGCATTTTTGGCTAATTTTTTAATTGAAAATGCCGTATGGTAGCCTTCAAAAATGGAGCGTGTGACGCTCATAATTTCGTGTGGTGTTTTGCCTTGGCCAAGCTCTATGCCAAAACGCATATTGCGTGATCTTTCACTGGAGCATGAAAGCATTAAATCACCAACGCCGGATAGGCCTGAAAAAGTCTGGTAATCAGCGCCTAATCGTTGCCCTAAACGTGCCATTTCAGCAAGACAACGCGTGATGAGTGCCGCACTTGCATTTTGACCAAGATTTTTGCCTGAGGTCACACCGCTTGCAATGGCATAAACGTTTTTGAGTGCGCCACCTATTTGAACGCCAACAGGATCGGATGAATAATAAGGTCTGAATGTTGGACTGCCAAAAGATTCAACAAGTAAAAATCCTAAATCACGGTCTTTGGTTGCAATTGTTGTGGCGGCTGGCAATCCAAGCACAATTTCGTGCGCAAAATTAGGGCCTGATAAAATAGCGATGGGATTACCATCAACTGTTTCTTGGACGACGTCACTTAGCAATTGTCCCGATTCGTTTTCAATGCCTTTTGAGCAAATAATCAAAGGAATCCAAGAAGGTAATTGTGTTGCAAATTTTTCTAGAATTTCGCGTGTTTTTTGGGCAGGTGCAACAAGTAACAATGCTTCAACGTCAAGCAAATCATTTAAATCAGTTGTGGCGTGAATAGAGGTTGGTAAGCCTACTTTGGAAAGATAAATGACATTTTCATGCGTGTAATTAATTGCTTTGACGAGTTCTGGATCGCGTCCCCACAAAATAATTTCGCGTCCTTCACGTGATAATGCTTTTGCAAGTGCTGTTCCCCAGGCGCCGGCGCCTAATATGCCAATACGTTTCATCAATACTCTTCCTATTTCCAATTGTGGAGGTCGTCAAATTACGGGATTCACCATGCTCATGTATGAAGGATACACTCCGCAGGTTTCACCACTTATTTTCCTACCCACACTTTGAAATAGTTTGGGTATTTTTTTAAAAATCTAGCATGTTACAGGTAGCGCTTTTAGTTCAGCCAGTGGCCATCTTGGACGCGGTTTAAAGGTCAAAGAATCAATATAGCCTCTTTGAAAACGCTCAAGTCCTGCATAAGCAATCATTGCACCATTATCCGTACAAAATTCTTTCGGTGGCGCTACAAAAGGCAAACCAAAAGAAGAAACAAGCTTAGAAAGTCCTGTTTTTAGTGCAAGATTAGCGGCAACGCCACCTGCGACAACAAAAGCATTCGCCTTTATATTTTGTGCGCTTAATTTGTGACAGGCATTTTTTGTTCTGTCAATTAAAACATCTAAGGCAGCTTGTTGAAAAGAGGCACAAAGATCAGCTTTTGTTTGTTCATTTAATATGCCCAATGTATCTATTTTGTATTTTATGGCTGTTTTCAAACCTGAAAACGAGAAATTACAATCGCCATTTCCTTTTAATGGCCTTGGAAAATTAAAGGCGCGTGGATTGCCAGATAGTGCATATTGTTCGATATACATGCCCCCGGGATAAGGAAGTCCTAAAATTTTTGCTGTTTTATCAAAAGCTTCGCCGATTGCATCATCTAGGGTTGTGCCATAAACAGTGTAGTGGCCAATATCTTCCACAAGTAAAAATTGTGTATGACCGCCAGACATTAAAAGCAACATATAAGGGAAGGGGACATCTTCCGTTAATCTGACGCTCAAAGCGTGACCTTCCAAATGGTTTACCGCAATAAAAGGGAGTTCATGTGCGTAGGCTATGGCTTTTCCCATCATGGCGCCAACAATGACGCCGCCAATAAGGCCTGGTCCACAAGTGGCGGCAATAGCGGATAGATCTGAAAATTTTAGGCCTGATTGTGATAAAACTTCAAGAATGAGGCGATCGAGGTGATCCATATGGGCGCGTGCTGCAATTTCAGGGACAACACCGCCATAATCTGCATGATATGTTTGAGAGAGAATAATGTGACCGAGTATTTTTTTATCTGAAGAAACAATAGCAACAGAGGTCTCGTCACAGGAACTTTCTATACCCAAAACGAAATGCGTCATACAACATACCTAAAACAGCGTTAAAAAATCTTGTAACTACCCAGGGGGCAATTTAATCATCTGCCCCTCCTACTTCCCGCGGCTTGAACCTGAGAGATCTTCACGAAATACTTATGTAACGTATTGAAAAAAGAAACCCGTCGTTGCGAGTTGCGAAGCAGCGAAGCAATCCAGTCCTAAAATCAATATTTATAACCTTTGAAAGGCCATTTTCTGGATTGCTTCTTCGTCTTCGACTCATCGCAACGACGAAATCCTATGATTTCGTTATGCTTAAAATTCGTGTAGATCTCCTTAGGGTCAAGCCGTGGGACGTAGGGGGTTTGGGAGTTACAAATTCTTACACGACTATAAACTATTTTAGGGCAAAAATCTCTTTCTTCTTGAGGTTTTTTATAATTTCTTGCATTTTATAATAAAAGAATACACGTATACCGAAAGCAATGCTCATGACCCAAGATTTGCAAAATTTAGATCCTGTTGAAGGCGAACCAAAAGATGTTGAAGAAAAACCAAAATTTCTGAAACTTACATATTTCTTAGCCTTTATTATAGGCGTTGTAACAACTTTAGGAGCAGCTTTCCTTATCAGTAAACTTTTTACGCAAAAAGAACGTGAGGTTGACACCATTGTTCCTCATTTTGCGGATCAACAAATCTCTCAGATGAAAGAGGAGCTTCGTTTTCTACGGGATCGCTACGCTGAATTCGTGGCGCAATCAAAGAAAAATGAGTCAAACGAACTCCCATTGGATGATATCAGTAATAAACTCAATCACTTGCAAGAGCAAATAGATCAATTTAAATTGACTTTTCAACAAACACATGATCAAAATAATCCTCAAAGCGAAATTTTGGCTCATTTGTCAAAAATTAGAAATGAAAATGAACTTATTCAAAATACTCAAAAATTAGTACTTAGTCTTTTGACTTTTAATGAAATAAAGTCAAAAATAAAAAAAGGGCAATTATTTGAAGATGAATTCAAAATGCTCAAATTAACAGAGCTACCTATCGAAGGGCTTTTGCAAGAGCTTGTGCCTTATTTGGCTGAGGGGTTTCCAACGACGCAAGATCTTCGCAATCAATTCAAATTGATATGGCAGAGCATTCCCCAAGAAAAAGTTCAGGTGGAAGAAAGTTTTTTTGCTAAAAATTTAGGCAAATGGATTCGTATTACAAGAACTGTTGATCCAAATAGTAAAAATGCGACTGTTAAGGACAATGTTTATAAAGATACGATTGCCTCCATTGAGACTCAAAATATACAGCAAGCTATTGAAATGGTATTAAGTTTACCGCGCGATAAATCGAAAAATTTCGATCCTTGGGTTAAACAAGCGCAATTACATCTTGAAGGTATTAATATTCAAGATCATATTGATCATTGGACAAAAATGACTTTCAAAAAAATTATGAAAGAAGACGATAAATGAAGCTTTTTTTATTTGGTTTAACGCTTCTTGGCATAACAGGACTCGTTTTGTGGCTTTCAGATTTTCCAGGCCTTATTACACTTGATTGGTTTGGCTATCACATTGAATTAAATCCCATTCTTTTTGTTGTGTCTCTTGTTTTTCTTTTCATCTTATTTTTGCTTGTATATAAAATCTTTGCGTTTTTTATTAATATTCCAAACCGTTTTAAGGATTATCGTGACGATAGACGTGTGCAAATTGGATTAAAGGCATTAACCAAAGCGCTTGTTTCTTTGGCTGCTGGTGATGGTCGTGAAGCGATGCGGCATGCTCAAAATGCCAAAAAAAATCTATCAGATGCACCTTTGGCTGATTTTTTTGCGGCTAAAGCGTCGCAAATGGAAGGGAATAATGATCAAGCGCGTGAATATCTGCATAATTTAACAAATCATGAAGAAACAAGTCTTTTGGGTATTAAGGGATTAATTTCTTATGCGCAGAAAGAAAATAATACAAGTCTTATTATCCATCTTGCACAACGCGCTTATCGTATTAAAGAAGATACGCCCTGGGTTTTGACTATTTTGTTTGATAATGCGATTCAAACCAAAAACTGGAAAGAAGCTTTTGATTTTGTAAAAAAAATGACGTATCACCAAATATGGTCTGAAAATGAAGCAAAACATAAAAAAGCAATCCTTTATATTGCGCAAGCTTTGGATTTACAAAAAGATAATAATTTAGCACAAGCAATTGACGACGCATCGCGTGCCTATCGTCTGATGCCTGATGCATTTGAAACGACTTATTCTTATGCGAAATTATTGCTTGTACAGAATGATCCCAAAAAAGCACGCAAATTGATTTCAAAAACATGGATTACAAATCCTCATAAAGATTTAGGGAAGCTTTTCAAAGAAACGTTGCATGATAAAAGCGATGTTGAGAAAATAAAATATTGTGAAGATTTAGTGTCTTCATGTCCCAATCATAAGACAAGCCAGCTTTTTTTAGTAGAAATTTATCTTTCAGCCAAGTTATGGGGTAACGCACGTCAAATACTGAATAATTTACATATGCAGGAACCTTCAAAAGAGGTGTGTTATTTTATGGCACAGTTAGAAGAAGGTGAATATCATCATCATGATCAAGCCAATGCGTGGCTTCATAAAGCAAAAGATAGTCCTGCTTCCGAAGAATGGATTTGTCAAACTTGCCAAACATCGACAACAAGCTGGCACCCAATTTGTCCCCATTGTCAAAGTTTTGATAGCATTTCATGGACAAAAAAATTATCTCAACCAACGCTTCTTCTCATGGAAAAAGGCGATACACCTTTTACAATTGTGGATATGAATTTAAATCCTCGTCCGGATAATCTTTAAGCTATAAGGCTATTCATATTTTTATGTGGACAATGACAAAAGCCATTTAATAGGATATGAACCAATAATCACTGTCAATAACCCTGCACACCATAATAAAACAAACCATCCCCATTGCTTAATTTTTGGGTGGCTATTCAACCAATTTTTTAAATTATTAATATAAATGCTCATGACTCGTTTTGCCTCTGAAAATATAATAGCAATATCCTGTATAACCCAAAATCAATGGTAATAAAGGCACGACGCCCACTAACATAAGAGATAGACCTGGTCCTGAAGCTGCTGCTTCCCAAATAGTGTAACGAAAAGGGATGATCCAAGGATAAATACTAATTCCTAAACCTAGGTAACCCATTAAAAAAAGACCAATACTCACAAAAAACGGACGATACTCAACATTATTACGACGAAGGTCATAAAATATTAATAAAAACAATCCAAATGTTATAAGAGGAATTGGTAACAAATAATATATGTTAGGCACACTAAACCAAAAATCTTTTATACGCTCATCAAGAAATGGCATTGTAATACAAACAATTGTCATGAAAATAATCACAAACCATAATATATAAGAAGCAACTTTTCTTGCCCATTTTTGAGTCACATCTTCTGTTTTCATAATAAGCCATGTAGAACCAAGCAATGCATAACCAAATACAACCGCAATACCTGTCATTATGCTGAAAACTGTAACCCAATCAAAGGGTCCGCCTACAAAATCTCGACCACTTACTTTCACGCCTTGCACAAAAGAACCTAAAATCATGCCTTGAAAAAAGGCTGCTGATAAAGATCCAAAATGAAAAATATAATCCCAAAAATAACGATTTTTATCACTCGATTTAAAACGGAATTCGAATGCGACACCACGCAAAATAAGGCCGAGTAACATTAAAATAATAGGTATATAGAAAGCTGGCATAAGCACGGAATACGCTAAAGGAAAAGCTGCAAATAATCCACCACCGCCCAATACCAACCATGTTTCATTTCCATCCCAAAAAGGCGCTATGGAATTCATCATACGATCACGGCATTTATGAGACGGCGCAAAAGGAAATAAAATACCTATACCCAAATCAAACCCATCCAAAAGAACGTATAAAAAAATCGCTGTTGCAATAAGTAAGCCCCAAATCATAGCAAGATCAATTGTTGATGAAAAATCAAACATTTTTGTCTCCATTATGTGCAGTTGCTTCTATAACTAAAGCTTCGATACCATGCTGATAATAATGGTCTTTTTCTTTAATAGCAGGAATTCCTTTGCGAATAAGTTTCAAAATATAATAAGATCCTGCTCCAAAAACAAACATATAAACAATTACAAAAGCTAATAATGACCAGGCAACTTGCGCACCAAGTATAGCGGGAGATACCGATTCTGTTGTGCGTATCACACCATAGGCCGTATAAGGCTGTCGTCCAATTTCAGTAACGAACCATCCAGACAAAAGTGCTATAAAGCCAGACGGCATCATCAAGATCCACCATCCTTGTAAAAATCGTCCTGTGAATAATTTGCCACGAAAATATTGTATGGTGCTCACAATACCAATCAATACCATCAGTAATCCTAATCCAACCATTACACGAAATGACCAAAAAACGGTTGCAACCGGGGGACGATCTTCCTTTGCCCATTCCTTCAGGCCTTTTATTTCACCTTCCATGTCATGGGTCAGGATATAACTCGCCATATGAGGGATTTTAACTTCATAATGATTCATTTCATTTTTTTCATCAGGCCATGCAAACAAACGCAAATCTGCACCTTTTTCAGTTTCCCAAATGCCTTCCATTGCAGCAACTTTTGCCGGTTGATGTTCAAGTGTATTTAAGCCATGAAAATCACCAATAACAACTTGAAGTGGTGCTACCAATGCAGCCATAATAGTTGCCATACCAAGCATAATACGTGCTTGCGGCAGATGCCTTTTGCGCCACAAATAAAATGCACCTACCCCACCAACAACAAAAGCTGTCGTAAGATAAGCGGCTATAATCATATGTACAAAGCGATACGGAAAAGACGGGTTAAAAATAATTTCAATCCAATTTGTTGGATAAAGCCGTCCGTCTTCACCTATAGAAAAGCCCTGTGGCGTTTGCATCCAACTATTGGCAGAAAGTATCCAAAAAGCAGAAATTAATGTACCAATAGCAACAATGCATGTTGCAACAAAATGCATTCTTTTGCTCACACGTCCCCACCCAAAGATCATAATTCCTAAAAATGAGGCTTCAAGAAAGAAAGCTGTAAGTACCTCGAACCCCAATAAAGGTCCTAATACATTGGCTACACGATCAGAGAAAATAGACCAATTGGTACCAAATTGATAGGACATCACAACACCTGATACAACGCCCATACCAAAGGCTACGGCAAAAATTTTAATCCAAAATTTATAAAGATCTTTAAAATATTCATTACCTGTTCTAAGCCATCGCCACTCGAGAACAGCCAAAAAACTTGCAAGTCCAATGGTAAACGCCGGAAATATAATATGAAAACTTATCGTGAATGCAAATTGAATACGTGCCAGCAAAACTGGATCAAAATCAAACATTAAACATACCTATGACAAAACATTTTCAACCATGAGTAGTTTTATTTTCATATGTATTGTTTTTTTTGTAAAGGCAATTTAAATAAATATTATAGGTGGTTGCATCATTCAAATAAGACATATTTTCAGACGTAGTTTTTTTAAATAACTCAAAAATTTTAATATATACCCAAATACTCTGAAACTACCGTTTTTAGCCGATGACCTTTGGTCGCTTTTTGAACCAAAAATTTCTAAGGTAAACCCATTATCTGTCGAAATTTTCGGCATCAAAAATCACCTCAAATCTCATGCCTAAAAATCTGCATTTCCAAATCATTTGGGTATATAAGAAAAAAAATGTTCTTATGTGTAAGTAAGTGTGTTTTCTATAATGATTAATTGTAAAATATCAATTACTTATATTAAAATAATTCTTATAATGTTTTAACATCTATCCTAGTTTTGAAATTATGCTACACTTTTTGTAAAGAATATTTTATGGGGATGGGTATGCGTAAACATGTCGTGTTATTTATTTTGATGCTAACAAGTTTTAATGTATCAGCTCAATTTGATTGGCCAATTTTTTCAAATAAAGATGATCCAAAACATTGTTCCCTAGGTCAGTTAAATTATGAAGCCACTTTAGAAAAAAAGCGTGTGGATTATCAGGGGCAATCTATTCTTTTCACTATAAAAAACTATGCTGAATTAGAACTTGGGCATTACTCAAAAGCTCAACATGCTGTTTTAATGCAAGCATATAATCCAAAGACAAAAACATATGGACATATTTTAAATGGCCAATTAATCAGTTTTGAATCAACAGAATATGAACTTTGGTTAAAAGGTAATTGTTTGTATGATCGTATTGTTGTTGAAAAACAAATTATTCAAGATATTGATTGAGTGATTCTATTTGTTGAAAATACTAGTATATAAGGGAATTGAAAACTATGAAGAATCAGGTTTGTATTTTTGTCATTTTGTGTTTGTTTTCTTTTTCTGAAAAACTTTATGCAATAACCGAAAAATATACAATTGATGATCGCAATATTGGATTGTTTGAACATGTTGCTGCATATCCTGAGGAACGTAATTTTCAATTGAACATTAAAGATGATATTACTGATCTTTATATAGAAACTGAGCTTTCGAATCAGCTTATAAATAATTTGAGTAATTTTTTTCCAGACGTTACTAAAATAAAATTTGGTGAAGAAGCATATATGAATGATGCAAAAATAATTCTTTTTGCTGAACAACATTTTTATTTTTTAATGCATCTTGATTTTTCGAAAAATGTTGTAGGTGATGAAGGTGCTAAAGCAATTGCTACAAACTTTTATCGTCTTATTTCTTTAGATGTTTCTGGTAATGAGATCGGTGATGAAGGCATAAAGTCGATTGTTGAAAATTTAGAGGACCTTATTTTTCTTGATATTTCAGGTAATAATATTAGCGATAATGGCATTGAAAATATTGCAGATAAGCTTAAAAAACTTGCATGGCTTTTTATTGATCAAAATTATATAAGTGGTAAGGGGGCTAAATCAATTTCTAAGCTTCAAAATCTTACGTCCCTTAAAATTTCTAATAATAATATCGGGAATGAAGGTATACGCGTAATTGCTAAAAATGCAAAAAAGCTTACACGTCTTAATGCTTCTCATAATAATATTAGTGTTTGGGGTGCAGAAATAATTGCAAAGCATCTTAAGGATCTTAAAAGTCTCAATATTTGTGGAAATTTAATTGAATGTGAAGGCGTACAGGCAATTTTCAACCATTTGAAATCCTTAACGTGTTTTGCTGTATTTTTAAGCGATATAGATCTTAATTTGGAAAGCCGTATTTTACGTTCAAGGGATGAGGTGCTAGAAGAATTATGTACGATTTATATGAATCAACAAAATAATGTAAGTTAAGTCATGGGTTTGTGGTGATTGTGAAACCTAAACAAAGCCTAATAAAACAGCTCATTAATTTTTTTTCATTCTTCTCTTGAGAATTTATGCAAAAATCCCTATTATACACCGAAGCTTGTAATAAGCATCGGCGCTCTTAGCTCAGTTGGATAGAGCAACGGCCTTCTAAGCCGTGGGTCGGGGGTTCGAATCCTCCAGAGCGCGCCAGTCTTAATTTTATCCATTTTTTTGAATTACGTTTTTGCTAAGTAGAATAATTTCTTTATTTATTAGTGTTTTAAAATTTTTTGTTTTGTTGGCTGTCATTTTTTATAATAAATAAAAAAAATGCTAGTAAAATAAATAAGAAAATAAGAAGAATAGATATTCCAGCTTTTATAATTTAATTTCTTGTATTTCATAGACATGCGCAATTTTTTCACCATCCCAATGATAGGCTAAATGGCGTTCTTGTTTACAATGAGAGATTGCTTTTGGTTTGAAAATGGCTGCACAATGGCCACCTGAATGTCGAACAGAATGAAATAAAATACCCGATGATCCTTTGTTTTTAAGATTTGCACCTATTTGTTGTGAAGCGATATATGAATGAGGATTATAGAGATCTGGCCATTGATTCCAAAAATCTAGAATATTATGAAGATCAGCCTCTATTTGACAGGTGAGGACGCGCATTTCGCATTTAATGGGTGGTTGATGCGTTGCACGTAAAAAGGATTCTCGATGATGTTTTGTTTCGCTAATAGCCGTTTGAAGTTCTAAAGCAGCATAAAAAACGCCGTAACGGCCATCAGAAAATCGACTACCTGTAGGTGATAGATGGGTAAAAGGGGCCATGATGTAATGGCTGCCGGGTCCATATACGCGTTCTTCTTCGGGGATGATGCGGATTTGACCCGCGTCGTCCCGCAACCTATCATTGGTCATGCTTTCTATATAAAATAAAGCGTTTAAATCATCTTTTTCAGCTACACGTTCGAATAATTGGATCGTCGGAAAACGGCTGGAAATAATACGCCAACCAGGATTCCATTGAACCGACGATATGGGGATTATTGGATCCCGATTAATATTAGCCACGTTGCGCATCGAGATATTTCCGTACAAGATAAAGGTCGGCGACATTGCCAGAAAGCATGCGTTCCAATGCGGATTGTCCATTAAAAGGTTGCGCAAAATTAGGGCGTTTAATCCATTGATCGGAAAGTATGGGGTCAGGTAACAAAATTTGTAACGCTTTGTATATACCTAAGATATAGGAAATGCGTTCTAATGTATCACGTGTTAGATGCCCGTTTTTATTTTTTTTCCATTGGAAAAAAGTAGATCTTGGTGGATCACCTAAAATTTTGCGTTCTTCAAGGGTGGTGAGTGCCCAAAGGTGTGTAATATTGAAAAAACCTCTGAGTGCAGGGCCCACAAGATCCTGTGGTAGATCGCCTAGATTTTGATTTGCATTAACCATCTTTTTTGTCCATATAAAGACTATATTTTTATATTAGTCTTATTTCGGACTTTACGCAAGAAGATACAGCTAAATTGAAACAGGAAAGTGTACCCTCCCTGTTTCAAATTCTGGAGGGTATCAGATTTGGGGATTCGACATGCTCATGTATAAAGAGATACATGCAGCAGTACTTTTTTACTCACCTTCTTGATCCAATTTTGAAAGTATTTAAGTGCATGTGTGTATCAAAATTGTTTTTCGTATACTTCGTATTCAATACGTTTTTTTGTAAAGCCTAATTTTTTAAGGGCCTTTACTAAATTTTGATTTCCTGGGAGTGCTTGCATTTCAAAATGATCGAAACGTGTTGCTGCAATAAGGTAATTCATGACAGTTTTTATTGAATTAAGAGCAACCTTATAATAGCGTTCGTTTAGATATGTTAGAATATTAAGGACTACATTAGGTTTTTGTAAACCTTCAAATGTTGCTTGTATAACCCCAATATCAATAGATTTTTGGGTGCTATTATCATATAATTTAATCATCCAGATGCCTGGTTTTAACATATTGTTTCCAAAGTAGGGCAACATTTCATCATTTAGTCCTACGTGAAAATTTTCTCTGACCATATCGTTATAATTGTTGATGTTAAATATAGAGTTTTTCTGTTTATCAAGACCAGCATAGGGGTGCAACACAAGTTGTTGGTTGCCAAATAGTTTTTCTGTTTTTAAAAAAGGTACCCAATTATTAGGTCGAGAATCTAAATCAGGGTCCTTTAAAGGATTTGCTATAGATAGTGAAAAACTAAATAAGAAAGCACTTAGCGATAAATAAAATAGACGCATTTTTTTCTCCTTGTATAAAAATTATTCCTACATATAATAAATTATCAAAAATAAGTAAATATAATGTTAATTTAAAATAAATCATTAACAATAAATTAACTGTTTTTCTTTAAAGTAAAATTATTGTAGATACATAAATTTGGAGTTTAAAATGAAATCATTTTTGTTTTTTGTATTCGTTTTATTGAATTTTCAAATTTTTGCGTTTAATTATGATTTAAATGAATTGGAATCTAATGTTAAAAAAGAAGTTCCTTCCCTTTTTATGGGGGACGAATTTATTAACCAGGATCTTGAAAAAAAATTAAAAAAATCGATGAAAAATGGTGTGAGTTGGTCAAGCATAAATCTAGAATTAAAGGATTTTTTTAATCAAATAGAATTTTTTATTGAGCAAAATAAAAACAAATATGTTTCGCCTGAAAATTATAAATTGGCAATTTCTATTGTTCTGAAATGTAAAGAAGATGGGCAATTTACGTATGAAAATCTTTTTCAATCTTTGATTGCGGCTTTAGCAGGTTTTTCAAATGGGTATCATCCAGAAGAAATAGCTTTCTTTGGGCCCTTTCAATCTATAAAAATTTTTGAAATTTTAAAAGAAGGTCTCAGCGAAGATAGTATTAAGCGCGCTGTTGCAATTCTTGCTATCGATAATCAAATTAAAATGCCACCATTGATGAATAACATGCCATCTGAAATTCAAGAAAATGCATTAAAGATGGTTCAAGAAATTATACCTGAGCGCGTTTATTACCCATTGTTTTCGGAAGAAGCTGAATTAGGCGTTGCAACGCTTATTAGGTCGATTTTAGATCATATTTATTTATTGCCTGTTACGTCCCAAGAAAATATGGTTCATAGTATAATGCTTAGCCCATTTGCTATGTTTTTGCATGATTATCTCCATGGAACGCTTGATGGAAGAAATGCCCAAAGAGCCTCTTTGCTCCTTAATGTAATAGCAAGCGAATATACGAAACCATCGGATTTTGTTCTTAACAATCTTAAAGAAGGGCTTCAAAAAGAAGCCAAGAAAAAAAAGATTTATGATAAAGCGCAAAAAGATCTTTATGCGTTATTTTTAGTGGATTTTCTTAAAAATAAAGATGAAGCACTTCTTAAAAAAAGATTAGCTGCATATTTTTTGAAAATTCATGATGTGCCAACAGGATCGCAAACTATTCATGCTGAACTTTTTTCGACAAGCATGAGAGAGGAAATCAATAACACGATTGGCTATTTGCAATTTCCTTTGGGCGCTTTGGGGGATATAGATCCGCTTGATACGAGTGCGTTATCGGAAATTACATCAGCGGATGATGAGACAATTTTGAAAAAATTTGTTGAGCTTCATAATTTTAATCCGCAAAATCAGGGCAATCCTCTTGATTTAGACGCGATATCACGTGAGGGTACACTTATTTTTAAAGATCCTTTTGGGGTTTTGTTAAATATTTTACTTAAAGATGGCCAGATGTTAGGTGGGTTTTTCTTGAACTATAATCTAAAACTTAAATTTGCTAAAGATTACCATAAATTGTTAACGCTTGCGGGCGTCAATTTACAAGAATTTTCAGAGGAAGATAAATTTAATAAAGAGAAAGTTGCTGAATATGTTGCTTCGGTTCGAAGCGCTTTGGCAGATCTTTTGACGTGGTTTTCTAAAGACATTGATGTTTTGATTAAAACTAAGGATCCTGATGGTACCTCAATTGATGATCGATATAGTGAAATAACTTCAAATTGATACATCGTCATTCCTTGCTCATGTAGGAAGAGACTACACATCGCGTGTCATTCCTTGTCTGAATTTAAAGTTATTTCACTATATTTGTTCCTCGTGAAGGTATTTAGGGTAATCTATAATTTATAAGATGCTAAATTGTATGAATTGCCTTAATAGAGTGATTTAATTTATGATAAGGCTTATACCCGAGTAATTTGGGTATCATTCCCGACATTTACAAATGATGGATTACATAAGTCACCACCCCCCATATAATAAGATGTTCTGGTTGTTTAACAATGATGGGTGCAAAAGCGGGGTTTTCAGGTTGTAGAACAATATGTCCGTTTTTTTGTAGAAGTCGTTTAACAGTAAATTCATCGTCAATTAAGGCGATGACAATTTTACCAAAATCGGCAGGAAGACTTCGATCGACAATAAGCAGATCGCCTGAAAAAATACCTACATTAATCATCGAGTCGCCCTCAACACGCACAAAAAAAGTGGCTGCAGGATGTTTTACAAGATGTTCGTGCAGATCTAGACTTTTGGAGCGATAATCTTCAGCAGGAGAGGGGAAACCGGCTGCAATAAAAGATTCCATAAGAATAGGTTTTTCCTGTTGTGGAAAATTTTTGGGTTCAAAGGGGATAATGTTTGTGTGCGTAAACATGTTTAACTGGCTTCTTTAAGATCGATGGTTTATCAAAAGAGAATTTTTGTTCTTCTTTTGTTCTATTTTAACGTAAAAAAAATATCATGCAAGGGTTTAATAAAATTTTTTGATGTGCGCGTTGAGCGTAGCTTATGAAATGTTTTTCGTCATATATACCGCAATAATCTGAAACTACCGTTTTAGCCGACTAACTTTGGCTTCTTTTTGAACCAAAAATTTCTAAGGTAAAGCCATTATCTGTCGAAATTTTCGGTATCAAAAATCATCTTATTAAATCTTAGACTTAAAATGGGCATTTTTAAATCATTTGATTGTATAAATTTTATGAAGGCTTTATTTTTTATCGTATTTTTTAAATAAAACATGCAGATAATTGTTTGTTTTACTTTTTTCTTTCGATGTTTATTTTTCCAATTTTATTTCTGTTTAGATAAATAGAGTATGTTATTTTGTTTTCTATTGATTCTGGGTCGCTTGGTATAAGTTCACCTTTTGAGGTTGAGCTAACTGCAATAAGAATATTCACTAATTGAAAGTTAGAGTCATTAAATTCGAACTTGTAATTATAGTTTGCATCAGAAAGTTGAGTGCTATAATCAAAATTGTTATTTAATTCTATGTCTGTTAGATTAGTGGGTTTTGTTGAAAAAACAGGCCATTTATGTGCTGAAACTGTGTTTGTAAATACAATGATTGCTATAACAAGCACAATATTTTTTATAAATTTAGTCATTTGTAAATCCTTAATGTTTAAAATTATGTAAATTTTATAACAAATTACTTTTAATTTCAAGTTTTTGATTATTTTTGTTATAATTATAAAATATTTTTTTTGAATGTATTGTTTTGTTTGAGCATTTTAAAGAAAATCGAAAAAACAATAATGAAATTGTAAAAAAGTAAGAAATCATATAAGGAAAGGCACTCTTTTATACAAAAAAGTGCCTAGATGCTTTTTTAAAACAGTGAACTAATCCACTCAAAAGCTTTGACGTGTTTTAAATCATTCCAAATGGCGAAAACCATTAAGCTTAGAATGGCTAGAACGCCAACAATTGTTACATATTCCTGTGCTTTTTCATTTAAAGGTTTGCCACGAATACCCTCAACGATACAGAATAAAACGTGTCCACCATCAAGGGCAGGTATAGGAAATAAATTGAGGAGGCCAAGACCAATGGATAGAACAGCCGCGAAAGTAACAAGTGCATCAATGCCAACTTGGGCCATTTGTCCTGTCATTTGAAAAATACGAATAGGACCGCCCAATTCATCAGCACTTCGTGCGCCTGTAATCATTTGACCTAACCCTTTAAGGGTTGTGCTCGTTATAAACCAAGTATATTTAACAGATTCCACAGCACCATCAATGGGTCCAAGTTTTGTCCATTTTTTTTCAGCACCAGGGGTAACGCCTAATTGTCCAATTTTTGAAACATTGCCAAAAACATCTTTAACTTCTTTAAGTTCAGGTGTTACAGAAATTTCAAGATCTACATCATTTCTTTTAAGTTTTAATTTAAGTTCAGTTTCTGGATTCATCAGAATGTTTTGAGCGAACTTTTCAAAAGAATCAACGCTACTACCATTTAATTCAAGAATATGATCGCCAACTTTAAGACCTGCTTTTTCAGCGGCGCTTTCAGTTTTTATGGTGCCAATAACAGGTACAGTTGAAGGTTTGCCAAAAATTTCAAATAAAGCAAAAAAAACAACGATGGCAAATATAAAATTGGCCATGGGGCCAGCGATTGCGACGGCTGCGCGTTGCATTGCACTTTTTGAATGAAGCGATAAATGCCAATTTTTCTTTTCTTCTGCGCTTAATTCAGCGTTAGGTCCTGTGCTTGCGACATTAGCGTCACCATACATTTTGACATAGCCACCTAAGGGAATTGCACAAAACTTCCATCTTGTCCCCGTTGAACTTGTGTATCCTAGTAATTCAGGTCCAAAACCAATGGCAAAAGCGTCAACTTTGACCCCATTCCATCGGGCAACCAAAAAATGACCCAGTTCATGTACAAAAACAATGACGGAGAATACTACAACAAAGGCTAGAATGTTAATTAAAATGGTCATCTTGTTCCTACTTAATTTTGTGGCTATACAGCATATTTTTTATAAAAACGTAAGGTTTTTAGGTGCGATCGACTATAGTTTAACACATCTTATTTGGTGTGTAATGGATATTTACCACTAAATCCCGCATTTTCAAAAAGGAAATTTTGTCTTTAATGAAAGCTTTTATCGTTCCTTTTGTGTAGATGGGAATATTATGGTTTGATTTCAAGCAAAGCAGTCAAGAAAATAAAATTAATTTCATTAAGGATTAGTAATGATATCGACATTGCAGAATAATAAGGTTGTTATCTTCTATTTTATAAATTAATCGGTGTTCTTGGTTAATTCTTCTTGACCACGTGCCGGATAAATCAAATTTTAATGGCTCTGGTTTGCCGACACCACTATAGGGTGTGCGTATACATTCTTTGATGAGCTGGTTAATTTTTTTGAGCGTCGTTTTGTCCGTTTGAAGCCAATATTGGTAATCTTCTAATGCATCTTCTAGAAATAATAGGTTCATCTAGATCTCGATTAAATCATGTTTTTTTAATTTGTTAGCCTCAAGTTCTTGCAAGGCTTTAGCAAGTCTAGAAGCGTTTTTAGGAGATCTAATAAGATACAACGTTTCCTCGATAGCGTTGTAATCTTCAAGTGAAATCATTACAACAGGCCTTTCGTTTTGTCGCGTGATAATGATGGGGGCATGATCATCACAAACACGATCCATGACGGCCGCAAAATTTTTACGCGCTTGTGTATAAGTAGTTGCGTCCATAATATAATCCTTTCGTTACTATATATGTACTATATAGGTACGTATTTAGTAATGTCAAATTTTTAAATTCTGTATATTTGCTGGGTAGATCTGTAGTTATTTTATTTTTTTTATAAAAACGATTGCATCTGAAACAGGGCGTACAGTTTCTACGCCATTCTCTTCATCTGTATCACCAATCGTTTGATTGATAACTTTGTCGTCAATCCATAAAGTAGATGAGCCGCCACCATCTAAATTTAGGGCATTTTGGCATCCCAAATCTTGCATGAATTTGGCAAGTTCTAAAATAGTAAAACCTTCGACTCCATGAGTCGTTTTGTATAATTCTTTTATGGTTTCTTTTAGTTCTGTAAGTGTAAGGTCACCAAGATTTTTATGGTGATATTTTTCAGTTAAGAAGGCACCTTTTTCGTTGAGGAGAGATTGTATTTCGCCCATTGTAATGCTGGTTAAATCTTTTTGATAATGATGTTCTGCGACAATAATTACAATTGTGCCATCAGATTTTGTGCCGATTGCCGTACGTGCATGATTTTGTTTATAAAAATCGCTTGTTTTTTGATGAAGATTTTGTTTTATATGATTATTCTGGATCAGGCACGGAATGCCTGACACCATTGAATGGTTTGTTGATGGATAATGCGTTGGATTTGCTTCTGTTATAGATAATTTTTGAGCATTAATGACTAAAAGGGGTTGTATACGGTTTTTGAGCCCATATTTTTTGCCGTTAATAATTAAAGTACCGCTTGCTTTGCCATCCATGTTATGACCAATGTCAAAAAAACCAGCATTAATTGCAATGGATGCTTTAGATCGTTTTGCCATTGAAGGGACGGTTTCCCGTCCTATGGCCCCATCATTCGATTTAACGATTTGAATGTCATATTCTTTAGGATTAATTGTAACAACATGAATGATATGCTTATCAAATGTTCGCTTTTCATATTGATGTGCATGCGTGAATGTTGTCATCAATATGAGTGGCATATAGATAAGAAAAGTTTTGATTAGTTTTTTTTTCATTTGCTAATCGTCTTCGTTCATCGTTACCAAACTTGTATTGCCGCCGATCGCTGTTGTATTAACAGTGTAAGTACGTTCAATTGCATGACGGAATAACGCATGTGGGCCGCCAGCTTTAGGGCCTGTGCCTGAAAGACCTTCACCGCCAAAGGGTTGAACGCCAACAACAGCACCAATCATATTGCGGTTGACATACATATTGCCAACTTTTGCATGATCACGGATGTAATCCATGGTCGTTTGAATGCGTGTTTGAATACCAAGCGTTAAGCCATAACCCGTTTTATTGATGGATTCAACAATTGCGGGCAATTGGTCGCTTTTAAAACGAATGATATGTAAAATCGGGCCAAAAACTTCTTTTTCTAATACAGAAAGATGTGAAATTTCAAAAGCATGTGGTTCTACAAAATGGCCCTTAGCACAATCAGGTGACAATGTTGCTTTATGAATAAGTTTGGCTGTTTGAGTCATTTTTTCGGCGTGTTCTAAAAGCGTTTTTTGAGCGCTCGCATCAATGACAGGACCAATATCCGTTTTAAGATGACGTGTGTCACCAATATCCAATTCATCCATAGCACCTTTAAGCATATCGATGACTTTATCGGCAATATCGTCTTGAACAAAAGCCACGCGTAACGCAGAGCAACGTTGTCCCGCACTTTGGAAAGAAGATGCAATCATGTCGCTGACGACTTGTTCAGGCAAGGCAGAGGAATCAACGATCATGACGTTTTGACCACCTGTTTCAGCGATGAAGGGAACGATTGGCCCTCGTTTTTGAGCAAGGGTTTGGTTAATATGCCAAGCGGTTTCGGTTGATCCTGTGAAAGCAACACCTGCAATTTTTGGATGTGCAATGAGGAATTGACCGATTTCGCTGCCTTTACCAGGCACTAAATGAAGCACTTCTTTGGGAACGCCTGCTTGGTGGAATAAAGTGACTGCAAGATGGGCGATAAGGGGCGTTTGTTGCGCAGGTTTAGCAAGCACAGCATTACCAGAGGCGAGCGATGCTGCTATTTGTCCTGCAAAAATCGCAAGTGGGAAGTTCCAAGGGCTAATACATAAAAAAGCACCACGACCATGAAGCGATAAATGATTTGTTTCACCAGTAACGCCTTGAAGATTCAATGGTGTTTCAAAATGTTTTTTGGCGAGCAAACCATAATATCTGCAAAAATCTGCAGCTTCCCTGATTTCAGCGATTGCATCATTAAGTGTTTTACCACCTTCTTTAATGCAATAAGCTATAAAAGAGGGTGCATTTTCTTCAATAAGATCAGCTGCTTTTTGAAGAATGTCGCAGCGTTTTTGGCCGCCTAATCTATCCCAATCTTCATAATGTGCATTGGCGAGATCAATTGCTTTTTCAGCAAGTTCAGTGCCAGCATTATACACAACGCCAATTTTTTCTTGCGTATTGGTGGGGTTAAAACGTCCTTCTTTACGGCATTCATCTATATTGATTGCAATATCACCAATAATAGGTTTGCATTCCCAATGGTAATCAATATTTTTGATTTGGGTCGAAAGATCCATAAGTACTTGAGGGTCAGATATATCGAATCCTTTTGAATTGGAACGATCTGGATAAATATTATGGGGAATAGGTAAATGCGGATGCGGATAAGAAATAAGCTTTTTGGTGCGTTCAATGGGATCTTGGATGATTTGATCAATAGGGGTTGTTTCATCAGCCAAGCGATTAACGAAAGACGTGTTGGCGCCATTTTCAAGCAGGCGTCTCACAAGATAGGATAATAATTCTTCATAACCGCCCACGGGCGCGTAAACACGGCAAGGAATGCCTAATTTTTGAGCTGGAACGATTTCATCGTATAATTCCTCACCCATGCCATGCAAACGTTGGAATTCGAAATTTTTATTATTTTTGGCATGTTCAATAATCCATGCAGCCGTTTGTGCATTATGAGTCGCAAATTGCGGGTAAAAGTATTTGTTATTGCTTAATAATTTTTGAGCGCAATGAAAATAGGAAAGATCCGTCGATGATTTGCGTGTAAAGACAGGATAGGATTCAAAGCCACGTTCTTGCGCACGTTTAATTTCAGCATCCCAATAAGCGCCTTTAACAAGTCTCACCATGAAACGTCGATGATGTTTTTCAGCACATTCGCTTAAATAATCAAGAACGGCACCTGCACGTTTTTGATAGGCTTGGACGGCGAGTCCTAATCCATCCCAATCTTTTAAGCTTGGATGGGCTGACACCATATTAATAAGTTCAAGGGATAATTCAAGACGATCTGCTTCTTCAGCATCAATCGTAAGGCCAATATTCCCTGCTTTTGCATTTTGCGCAAGTTGAAGCAATTTTGGAAAAATTTCTTTTAAAGACCTATCGCGTTGTGCGAATTCATAACGCGGGTGGAGTGCTGATAATTTAACAGAAAGACCAGGGCCTTCAAAAATACCTTTGCCCGCTGATGCTTTTTGGATTGCTTCAATCGCCATTGTGTAAGAATTAAAGTAACGTTCAGCATCTTTCATCGTTTTGGCGGATTCGCCCAACATATCGTAGGAATAACGATAGCCAATTTTTTCGTTCGGTTGTGCGCGTTTAACAGCAGATTCAATTGTTTCGCCCATGACAAATTGTTTGCCCATAATGCGTACGCCACGATATAAAGCGGTTCTGATAACAGGTTCGCCTGTTTTACCGATAAGTTTTTTAAAAATTGACCAAGGATTGGCGTTTACATTTTCGGTGAGATTAAGCACCTTGCCTGAAAACATGAGGGCCCATGTCGAAAAATTCACAAAAGTTGAATCGCTTTTACCTCGATGCAAATCCCAATTGGCAGTGGATAATTTGTCGCGAATAAGTTTTTCAGCGGTGTCAGTATCAGGAATTCGAAGCAATGATTCGGCAAGACACATTAAAACAGCGCCTTCTTGGCTTGATAGAGAATATTCGGATAAAAAAGCATCGATGCCTGATTTGCCTTCACGTGCTTTGCGTGCAGCTTCGACAAAATGTGCAGCACGTTTTTGTGTGTTTTGATGCTGTTCGGGTGTTTGGGTGGTTTTTCGAAGAAGCTCTTCAACAATATCTGATTCGTCGATGCGATAGAGACGCGCGAATTCATTGAAATAAGGGGATAAAGGTAGATCAGCTTCTTTGAGGAACATCGAAATCTCGTAATTTGTTTATATGAGTATAGAGACTATAACATAAGACAGCAAAGGGCAGAAGAGTTTATAAAGGGGGTAGGCGTTTGTGATGGTTTTATGGAATTTAGTTAAGAATGTCGCTCCACTTTTGACCGTTTCGATTAAGAGAATCTGCATCAGCACCTTTGCTGATGAGGTATCTAGCAATATCTTTATCGTAAGTATAATAAAGTGGTGTTTTTCCATTGCCGTCTATTGCGTTAACATCTGCGTTTTTTTCGTCAACAAGCATTTTGATGAATTCAAAGTATTTATTGTAATTACAAGAGTTTTTGCACAATTTATGCAAAAGAGTCTTGCCTTTTCCATTTCTTTCATTAATGAAAAATCCATGATTAAGCAAATAGTTAATTAAATTTATGCGATCATCACTAAAATAGTGTTTTTTTGAAAACAAAATAGTGAATGCATCGTCTCCTTTTTTGTTTTTTAAATGTAGATCTGCTTTGTTTTTTATAAGTAAAGAGAATAATTCTATTTCCTGCTTGCTTGGTTTAAATTCTTTATCAGAAAAATAGTGTAAAATTGCTGTATTACCTTTTTTATTTTGTATATTAGGATCAATATTAAGTGCTAGTGTTTGTTCAATTATTCTTAAATCTTTGCAGCCTATTAGACAGGTTGCGAAAGTATGAAGGCAGGAATTACCATCGTCATCAACTGTATTAATGCTTATGCCAAGTTCTTTTGTTAAATAAGCGAGTTGATCTTTTTCTCCTTGTCCAATTTTAAAGCATAATAAGGATTTTTTTGTATCTTGTGATAGGAATTCAATTTGTTTTATGCTTTTAACAAAGGATTTGAATTCGTAATCAGGATCATTAGGATCATCTGGATCATCGCTTTCGCACTCATAAGAATCATCGCTATTTGAATCAGTTGATTGAATATCAATAATTTCTTGATTGGAATTTGGATCTGTATCGTTAGATTGCTCGCCAGGTAAATGCGACATAGAAAAATTTGAAGAAAAAATAATCGTAGAAATAAAAAATATTATTTTTTTCATTTAAGAATCCCTGGTGGTGTTTTATTATTTTATTGTTCCTTTTGTAAAATAAATTTGAATATTTTTCAAACTATTTTTTATAAATAGTAGGCGTGTTGGGGATTTACTAGATCACCTACGTGACGCAATTTTTATACGACACGTAGGTAGATGTAATCCTAAATCAAATTGTGTTTATTTTTCTTCCTCTATTATTATTTCGTCATCATCATTTTCATAATGTTCACGAAGTCCCTCCACAAAATCATCTATTTTTTCTAATGGATTATCGATAATTGTCCAAAAATCTTGCGTATATTGGGCTGCATTTCTTAATTTAAGAATAATGTTATCTTTAATAAGATCGCGTCGCTGATTTGTATTTAGGTTGGTTTGCATGTTTGCATGTTCTACCTCTTGTTGTGCTAATTCTAGAACAATCTGTAAGAAATTAGTGATATCTACTTTAGTTGTTTCATCAATATTTAACACATTAAGAAATTGTTCAAGCATGTTATAGGATCTGCCATATTCACATGCTTGCCCACCTTCGAGGGCTCTTTTGAAGCTTATTATATTGCCGTTATCATCTTGTTTGCCGGCAAAAACATCTACGTATTCAAAATTTGAATAGGCTAAATTGTTTCTTAAGGTTAGAAACTTATCTTCTAAATCATTTTCGTTTGGCGTTGTTGCGTGAATATTTAAAATTGTTCTGAGTAAAAGAGCAAATAAACCTTGAGTATAAACACCTTTTTGGGGTTGTAAAAACTCTTCATTAGGTTTGGATACAGATCGTATAATTTTTAATATTAGTTGTTTTGCGTGATAACACAAAAAAGAATCTATATATTCTGTAATCTCTGCGGATGAAAGAATAGGATTGTTTTCAGAAAATCTTTTGGTTTCATGTAAATGAACGCATGCTTTGTTAAATATTTCTCTGAAAGATATATCTTTTTCTTCAGGTGTCATTTCAGGATTATTTTTAAGTTCGTCAAAATAATGCTCTAAAAAAGAAGCAAACTCATCATGTAATTTAATTTCTTTTGGACAAGAATTTAATCTATCTATAAGGACGTCCAGATTATTTGAAAATTGATCTAACAGATCATCAAAATTTGCCATATCTGACGTGGGTATTTCTAGGGTTTTAAAAAGAAAGTGCTCAAATTTTTTGATATCAGATTCAGGAATAAATAAATCGAAAACAAAGTCTATTTTGAAGTTAATAGCAATATCTGTTTTATCTTTATTTAGTGTTCCGTCTGGATTATAAAATCTTTTAGCTCTATCAAGATTAATTTTGTATTCATTTAAAGGAAATTTTTTATAAATTTCTTGAATCATATCGTCGACTACTTTATGAGTTTCTTTAGTATGAAGGGATTGTCGATCATTATAGTTTATGTCCACTCCATTGAGTCGTGCAATAATTTGATTTAAGCTGCGTCTTATGTCTATAAGCTCATAATAAATATCATTGTTACCCATTTTTATGCGTTGAGAAGATCTTAATAGATCTGGCTCAGTTTCAAGGCAGGGTGAAAAATAATGAAAAATATCATTTAGTTTGTTACGTTCAATTTCATTTAAATTTTGATATCTATCAGGATGTGCAATAAATGTTAATTGCTTATGAAATATATCTGATAATAAAACGCCGATATCAATATGTGCATTTGTGATGTGGTAAAAAATGAGTTTAGGAATGTTTTCGATGAATGTATCTGAGTGATTTGGAAAATAGTTTCTAAGCAAGTTTTTGAGATGATTATCTTGTAAGGCATTGATAGAATGTATGGCTTGTATTTTACGGTGTAAATGTCTTAAATTTTCTAATGCTTTAATGGCTTCGTTGGACTCATTTTTGTTTTTAGCACGATCCATTAATGTAAGTAACAATGAAGATATGTTTTCTAATGCTTTGTGAACGCATTGTAAATTAGTCTTTTTGTCAAATAGATGAAAAACGTTGTTTAATAAGGTTCCTTCTTTTTTTAAAAAATCTCTATAAGTTACTGGACTTGAATTTAACGTGATTGGATTAATATTGTATAATATTTGCAATGGGATCGTACAAATATCTTCGTTGGTTAAGTTTGAAAAATTGTTTTTAATGTTACTAATAAATGAAAATTGTTCTATTTCATCTAAATCTATGATGTTGTTATTGTTTATTTCTAATGAATCTATGAATAGATTAAACTGGTTTTCAAGTGTATCAATATCTATGCATTGATTCATGAATGCACGGAATCTTTCTTGTGTATTCTTACTGGGATTTTCTATGGATGAAAGAATTTTACAGAGAAATTTTATTTTTACAAAGGATAATTGCTTGCATAATATGAGTGTTTTTTGCCAAGAATCACCAAATTTTTCTTTAAATAAGGGGATGTAATGTGTTGAAATTTGGTTAAGTTCATGATCAGCCATGCCATAAAAACTTGATTTTTTAAAATAAGCGATATTATATTCATCATTAAGTTCGAATAGTTGTGGACATTTTGTATAAAATGCGTTGAATTCTTCTAAAAAAATATTTTCGTCTTTATCTTTGTTTATGTGTAATGCTTTTTTAAGAGAATTTTTTAAATCAGAGGGTAAATTTTGAAAAAACATTTTATTATTTTCAGTAAGATTTTTATATGATGTTGAAAAAATAATCTCTGATTGCAGTAATGTGTTATTGATAATTATGTTGTTTTCTTGATGAGAATAGATCTGATTGTACTCATTAATATATTGACGAATTCTTTCTTCTGTGAATTTTTTTTTATTTAAATTGATTGCATATGAAAGTACCGTCGATATAAAATCGTTTGATTTACCTTCTTGTATTAATTGATCAATGATGGTGTTAATTAAAGCGATCTTATCTTTTTTTAAATCTTTTGTTAGAATTTTAGTCATGCTTGTAATAGTGTTTTTGTTTCCTTTGTGTGTGGGTGAAAATGATTTAAATATAATATCAATTAAGTTCATATCGTTGTCGATATTTTTGCGATATAAATTTTTGAAATATTTTGCTAATGAGACTAATAGATTGCTGTTTTGACTAAGAGTTATATTTTTGCAATAAAGTTTTTTAAAAGCATTAAGAAAATCTGTTTTTTCAACATCATCTTTTATTTCATTTCTAATAAAATCTAAATATACTGAATTTCTGTTTGGAAGTGCTTTAATTAAATCTTCCCAGCTAAGTGTTTCTGGGTAGTTGCTTTGTTGCTCAGTTTCAAGTTTTGTTAATTTTCTTTTTTTTATGATGTTTCCATCCTCTTGTTCTTCTGGATTTCCCCTTTTGCCTAAATTATTGTCTTCTCCATTTTTAGTGGCATATAAAGGTCCCATTAAAAGGATAGTTGATAGAATGAATAAGGCGTTTAATTTTACTTTCATAATGATTTCCTGTGTGTTGAATAATATTAAGGTGTTGTTTATTTAAATGCGTATTAATAATGATGCGCTCATCAAAAATTTGAAAGCGCATTTATTTACATTATTATTGATTTTCCTCCTCTATGATGATTTGATCATCATCTTCAAAGTGTTCGCGAAGACCATCAACAAATTCATCTATTTGTTTCAAAGGATCATTTATGTTGTGCCAAAAATCCTGCGCATATTTACTAGGATCGGATAAGGAAAGAATAATATTTGCTTTAAGTTGGTCTAATTTATCTTCAACTGTACCAGTAGACGCATTAATGCGTTCTACTTCTGGTTGTGCCAATGCAATGAAAATTTGATTGAAATTGGATGCATTGATTGAGATAACATCGTTAACGTGTATCATATTTAAAAATTGTTCAATAATGTTGTATGTTTGTCCGAACGTGCACGCTGATAGGTCAAGGCTATATTCAAGGCTTGCATAAGCTAAATTGTTCCGTAATGTTAGAAATTTGTCTTTTAAATCGTTTTTGTTGGGTGTCGTTGCATGAATGTTTAAGATGACCCTGAGTAAGAGAGCAAATAATCCTTGTGAATATTGACCTCTTTTAGGCTGTGAAAATTCGTTTATTTTTCGAGCAGCATTTTGAGCTATTGAAAGTAGTAATTTTTTGGCTCTGTAACGTAAGAAAGCATTTTCATATTCACGAATTTCTTCTATAGAGAAAACAGGGCCATATTCATGAAATCTACATTCTTTTTGTAGGTGAATGCAGGCTTTGTTGAATAATTCTCGAAAAGATATGTTTTTATCATGTTCGCTAATTTCAGGATTGTTATCAAATTTATATTTATAATCGGTAAAATAAGCATGGAATACTTCACTCATTTTATACTCATCGTAGGATGAATTTAACAATATTGCATTTTCGTGATCAGAATTATTTTCGTCATAGTTTATTATATAATTTAAAATATCTTTTGGCGTGTTTAATATTTCATGAAGGAAAAAAAGATGTTTATCCAAATCAATGTCTAGAATAACAGATTTTAAAATAAGTTCTATACCTATATCATTTAATGTTTTAGTTTTTTGTTCGTTTGTTGTTCCATCTTCGTTGCAATAAGGTAAAAATTTGTTGGCATTATATTTATAATTATCTAATGGAAGCTTTTTCCATAAATCTTGAATCATGTCGTCAGCTGCTTTATGCGATGCGTCAGAGTGAACTGATTGACGCTCTTCGTAATTTATGTGGGTGCCACGTAAGCGTGCATAGATTCTATTTAATGATGATCTTATTTCTTGAAGTTGAGTATAAATTTGATCATCCTTTGCCTGTATTCCCTTTTCAAGGCACTCTTCGCAAAACTTCATTTCATCAAGTTGGTCGTAATATTGCTTTATATAATCTGTAAAGTATTTAAGAATTGTTTTGATTTCTATGCGTTCAGCTTCAGTTAAATTTGGTTGATTGGGATTTCTAAAAAGTGTGTTTAATGTTCTAAATATACTATCAAGGCTGGCTCTTATATTTTCGTCATTTATTCTCATATAGAGAAAAACTTGGCTTGGAATCTTAAGAATAATGTGTTCGGGTATATTGGGTAAAAAACCTTTAAAAATTTTTTGTAAATTATCTTCTAAGTTTATCATATTGTTATATTTATAAAAAAAATTATGTATTGTATGAATAGAATTATTAATATTGTCTAGTATTTTAATATTTGTATTTATCTTAATTTCTGTTGAAAGATTGTTTTGGTCGTCTGTTTTTTGAAAAGATGAAAAAAGAGTGTTTATTTTACTTTTTAATAATACGTAAAACGTTTTTAGTGATTGAGAATTGCCCATTATTAAATTAAATCTTTCTATTTCTATTATGATATGAGTAAGATATAAGCGAATTTTAGAATTTTTAATTTTTGAATTATTTACAAATTCAAGAATAATGGAATAGATTGTATCAATCATTTCGTATTCATGTGTTTTTTCTATATTGTCTTCATTTAAAAAGTTAAATATTGAACATAAAAATCGTTTAATTTCTTTAAAATTATCTGGATAATTTTTGTTTTCTAAACAAGTAAAAGTAGCATTGTATAAAATTACTATTTGAATATTGTTGAGTGTTTTTTCCGAAATATCCGGAAAAACATCCTTGAATTGTTTTTTTACACTAGATGATGGCGGTTCTATGCCGATAATATTGCTTGCAAAATGGATTAAATTATTTTGTATAATGCTTGAAGGATTTTCTATTGCTGAAAGAAGATTACAAAATAAACTTATTTGATCAAAAGAAAGATCTGCGCATAAGCAGATTGCTTCTTTCCATTTTTTGCCCAATTTTTCTTTAAATATATTAACATATTCATTCGAAAAATTTTTTAGTTGGTCATCGCTCATTGAGAGGAAAGAGTTTATGTTGAAATGACGACACATTGAATCAATAGGGTGTTGTCGAGAACGATAATTATTTTTTTTATAGTTTGTTTTAAATATATATGGAAAATTTTTATGAAATTTTTTTATGTTTGCTAAAAGAAAGTTTTTTTTATCGTTGCTTATATTTTTTAAAGTTGATTTTATTATTTGTTGATTTTTTGTTGATAATAACAAAAAATATTTTTTATTTTCGTCATTTATTGAATTGTTAAAAAATTCTAAAAAAGAGATTTCATCTTTGCTATTTTGATTTATTAACATGATGTTTTTTTTATTATTTTTTATTGTTGAATTTGTTTTTTCGTAATCATTAACATATGTTTGTACATTTTCATCTGATATATTTTTATTGTCCAAAATGTAGTTAAAAACGCTAAAAAGCAAAGTTGGGCACTTGTTTTCTTTTTCAAGTCTATCAATTGTTTTTTTTATAAAATTAATTTTTTCTTTTGTTACGCTTGCCTTTATAAATTTATTAAGGACATCTGGCATGCTAAAGGTTATTTCTTTTGATTTGGATGTAATTTTATGAAAAATATCAATTAAAATCATATTATTGTCAATATTTGTTCGATATTTCTTTTTAAAATATTTTGCTAATATTATTGCTGTTTTTGAATTTTGTAAAAGTGTTGTATTTTTTTTGTATATTTTTTTAAAAGCATTAAGAAAATCTTCTTTTTCTTTTTCATCAGTGATTTCATTTTTGATAAAATTTACATAAGTTGAAGTTTTTTTTTCGAGTGATTTTAATAATTCTTCCCAAGTGATTGGTTCTGGATAATTCAGTTCTTGTTCCATTTCTAATCGTGACAATTTTCTTTTTTTTAACAGTTTTTTGTTTTCTTTTTTTTCTTCACGTTTCCTTTTTTTTGGATTTATAGCATTGTTTTGGTTAGTGTTTGGAACTAGATGGTCTATTATATTTTGATCTTCACCATTTTCTTCTTCATCTTTGATTGAATTGGTTGAATTTTCTTCGTTTTTAATGGCGTATAATGATCCCATTGCAAAGAAAGTTGATAAGATAAATGAGTAAATCAATGTTTTTTTCAAAATAATCTCCAGGAATTGAATAATAGAGATCTTTTTACCACATGTACTATATAAGATGCAATTAATTTTTAAATAAATATGTTGTTTAGAATAATATTAAAGTCTTTTCTTATGGTTGAGTAATTTTTTGATTAAAATAGTTTTAATATATTCTTTTGAGACATAAATCGGTGCGATAATAGAAACTTCATTGGATGTTTCTGGATCGAGAGCGCTTGCTTTTATTGAATTACCAATCGTAATAAACTCAAAATAAATGTTTTTTTCTCTCGCGTTTACCCGCATTTTGAAATAGTTTGGCTGTAACGCAAAAGATCATTCCAAAAGGATTCTAGTTTTTTAAGTCCCATATTTGTATGATTTATATCTTCGGGTGTTAATCCAAATTGTTGTAGTTTTTTGATGTGGGTATCTATAAAGCCATCCATTATTTTTTTGAATTGATGCCCTTTGTAAGTGAGGGTGACTTTGATTGACCTTTTGTCTTGGCGGGATCGATGAAAATCAATATATCCTGATTGATGAAGTTTTTGGGCGTTATATGAAACATTTGACCCTAAATAATAGCCATGCGATGTAAGCTCACTCATTGTGACTTCGTCTTCGACGATATTAAAAAGAATCAAGCTTTGGACAGCATTAATGTCTTCAACGGCGCGTTTATCGAGTTCAGCTTTAATTACTTCCAGAAATTGTCTATGAAGTTGTTCTATTAATTTAATAGATTCTAAATAACTAGCTTTCACGACACGCCTTGAATAGATTAGACTTTTTCGAAACTCTACTGTTGTGGTCAATTAATGCGTCATTTTGGTACTCATATCCTCATGTATATAAGGATACATTGTGGTCTTCCGTGCCAAACTTCCTATTACTCGCCTCACATCAGCGAGTTTCGGAAGAAGTCTATTGTTATTCCTCAAATTTTAGTTCTTTCGCATCTTTAGGATTAAAATAAGTATCAACCTGTTGAGCTGAAATATCCTCAAGTTTTGAGGGTTGCCAAATAGGTTTTTGATCTTTGTCAATTAAAAGGGCGCGAACACCTTCGAAAAACTCATTTTCATTCATGAAGGATTGACTTAAACGATATTCCATCTCAAGGCCTTTTTTAAGGTCTAGGTTTTTGCCAAGTAAGATTTGTTTATGCGTTACCTTCAAGCTGGTGGGCGATTTTTGCAATAATTGATCAGCACAATTTTTTGCCCATGAATCGTCAGTTGCTTTTAATGTGGTGATGATACTGTTGATATCTTTTTGACCAAAACAATGCTCTATGATTTTTTCTTTGTTTTTAAGGGGATGCGTGCCTGGGTCTTGATGTATTTCTGTTAATATATTATCCATTTGTTGAAAAGAATCGTCACCCCATTGGGCTTCGATTAATGTTTCTTCAAGTGCGGGCAGGGAGGAGGAGGATGTATAATGTGTAACGAGCCCTAAAGCGTAAGAATCTTTGGCGTCAATTTTATCGCCAGTGAGGCCTAAATATAAGCCCATTGCGTCCGGACAACGGGATAAGAAATGCGTGCCGCCAACATCAGGGAAAAAACCAATATTTGTTTCGGGCATGGCGAAAATGAGTTTTTCAGTGGCTAAACGATATTTTCCATTAATTGAAACGCCGGCACCTCCACCCATGGTGATACCATTTAAAAACGAAATATATGGCTTTGGAAAAGTGTTAATTAAATAATTGAGGTTATATTCATCTTCGTAAAATTGTATTAAAAAATCGTGCTCACCTTGTTGTTTTGCATGATACATTGCACGCACATCGCCACCTGCACAAAAAGCTTTATCGCCTGCGCCTTTTACTAAAACCGCTTTAATACTGTTATCATCAGCCCATACTTTTAATTGTTTGGTCATCGTTTTAATCATTGCATAATTTAAGGCATTTAAAGCCTTTGGTCTGTTCAGTGTTAAGATGCCGAGATTATTACGTTCTTGGATAATGATTTCGTCGTGATGACTCATTTTGGATTCCTTTAATTTTCCAATAGTTTTTTAGCTATGATAACGCGCATGATTTCATTGGTACCTTCAAGAATTTGGTGTACGCGTAAATCCCTGAAGAATCGTTCGATAGGGTAGTCTTTTAAATAGCCATAACCGCCATGTAATTGAAGTGCTTGATTGACGACATCAAAACCGATATCAGTTGCAAAACGTTTGGCCATGGCGCAATGAAGCGTTGTATCGGGATGATGATTATCAAGAGAACTTGCAGCGCGATAAACCATTAATTGTGCCGCTGATAATTCCGTTGCCATATCAGCAAGTTTGAATTGAAGTGCTTGAAAATCAGAAAGTTTATGACCAAATTGTGATCGCGATTGAATATAATCTTTGGCGGCAGCAAGGCATGCATTGGCACCACCAAGAGAGCATGCTGCAATATTAATGCGGCCACCATCAAGGGCTTTCATGGCAATTTTGAAACCTTCACTTTCTTGGCCTAATCTATTTTCAATGGGAATTTTACACTCATTAAACTGTACAATCGCCGTTGGTTGACTGTTCCAGCCCATTTTTTTTTCGGGTTTCCCAAAAGTAAGGCCAGGGGTGTTTTTGTCGACAAGAAGGCAGGAAATACCTTTGGCACCAGGTCCATTGCTGCGGACCATGACAAGATATAAATCGCTAATGCCAGCCCCTGAAATAAAAGCCTTGCTACCATTAACGATATAATGATCGCCTTTTAAGATCGCTTTTGTTTGAAGGGAGGCCGCATCTGATCCAGCGTTAGGTTCAGTCAAACAATAACTGGAGAAATGCTCCATATTCATCAATTTGGGCAAGAATCGATTGCGTTGTTCTTCTGTGCCAAATTGATCGATTAATCCTGCAACCATATTATGGATTGAAAGATAGGCGGCACTTGAAACGCAGGCGGAGGATAAGGATTCAAATAATAAAGCGGCTTCTATGCGACCTAGACCCGAACCACCAACATCTTCTTTGACATAGATACCAGCAAACCCTAAAGATGCTGCTTTTTTAAATGTTTCAACAGGAAATGTTTTTGTTTCATCCCAATGCGCAGCATATGGTTTTAATTCATTGTCAGCAAAATCTTGCGCAAGATCTTTAAGGGCGTTTTGGGCGTCAGATAAAATAAAGTCCATCAATTCCACATTTTTTTTGGGTGTTAGATAGAATGTAACTTTATTATTCTAAATAAAATTTAAATGAATGGAAGTCTTAAATGAAAAAATCTATTCATTTATATGAGGTGAGATTTAACAGTCACGTTTGTTGAATATTTTCTAGAATTTCGAGCTATTAGGAATGGAAGCTTATTGTTTATAAAAAAATACATATCCGTTCTTCCCCCTATCATTTTTAGACCAAAAATTATACACTCTAGTGAATTCTATATGTTCTTCTTATGATAGATAGGTAGATTATGATCACCCTTAAGCATATAAAAAACGCAGCACAGATTATTGAAAATGATATTTTTAGGACGCCTCTTGTTTTTTCACCGCAGCTTGCAAGTGTTTTGGGTGTTAAGGAAGTTGTTCTAAAGCTAGAAAATTTGCAATATACCGGGTCTTTTAAGGAAAGGGGCGTTGTTAACAAATTAGCAGAATTAACGCCTGCACAACGTGCACAAGGTGTTGTTTGTGCGTCTGCCGGGAATCATTCACAAGCATTGGCCTATCATGCATTACGTATGAATATTCCTGCGAGTGTTGTGATGCCAGAAACAACGCCTTTGAATAAAATTTCAAGATGCCGTTCTTATGGACCACAGGTGATTCTGTCTGGTCAAATTCTGGATGAATCTATAATCATTGCTAAAGAAATTGCAAAAAACGAAAAGAAAGTTTTTATTCATCCTTTTGATGATGAGTCAATTATTGCAGGGCAGGGAACAATTGGTCTTGAAATATTTCAAGACAAGCCTGATTTAGATTATTTGATTGTACCTATTGGTGGGGGTGGTCTTATCAGTGGGATTGCAACTGCTGTTAAGGCTTTGAATCCTAAGATTAAAATTATTGGTGTTGTATCGGATGCTTATCCACAGCTTCATGAAAGATTGCAGGGTGGAATCGTTACCCATTTTTCGGATACAAAGCGTCGTGAAACATTGGCAGATGGTATTGCAGTTAAAAAAACGGGTGAATTTACATTTGAGTTGATCCAAAAATATGTGGATGAAGTTCTAGTCGTTGACGAACATTTTATTGAACTTGGTGTGTTCATGCTAAGTGAAAAACAAAAATTCATTGTTGAAGGGGCAGGGGCGGTGCCTTTGGCTGCAGCTTTACAATATAAGCATCTGTTTCAGGATCGTAAAATCGGTTTGGTTATTAGTGGTGGTAATATCGATTTACGTGTTTTATCCTCTATTTTGATGCGTGGCCTTATGAAGGCTGGGCGGCTCGCGCGTATTAATGTATGTGGAAGCGATGCGCCTGGGACGCTTGCAAAAGTAGCTAGCATTATTAGCCAAAAAGGTGGTAATGTTATTGACATATTTCACCAGCGTGTTTTTTATGACTCGCCTGTTAAACGGGTAGATATGCAATTCATGATTGAGTTTGAAAGTATGCAACAAATGCAGATCCTTATTCAATCGCTTAATGATGAAGGTTTTGAGACAAAAGCCACAGATTCTATAAAGCTATTGAGCGAATATTATGATGATTATAAAACAGTAAAACTTGTATCGTAAATCAGATGAATGAAAAAGAAATGACAGAACAAGAATTAAATATACCTTTAGAAATTGTAGAATCCGACAATCTTTATCGCGATGTGCGTATTAAAAAGATGGAAGAATTAAGGGGAATGGGTGTTAATCCTTATCCTTATAAATTTGAAAAAACGCATGATGCTTTACCCTTACAAGAAAAATATGCCGAATTGGCAATGGGCGAAGAAACGAATGATAAAGTCATCGTTGCTGGTCGCATTATGGCGTATCGTAATTCGGGTATGTTTATTGATTTGCAAGATGTAACAGGCCGAATTCAAGTTTTTTGTCATAAAAATAGACTCGATGAACAACAATTAAAAGTCATATCGCTTTTTGATTTGGGCGATATTATCGGGGTTTATGGTTATATACGAAGAACGCCTCGTGGTGAATTAACGATTAATGCTGAAAAAGTAGATTTGTTATCAAAATCACTTTTGCCACTCCCTGAAAAATATCATGGTCTAACAGATAAAGAAGTGCGTTATCGCCAACGTTATCTTGATTTGATTATGAACGAATCAACACGCGTGACTTTACGTAATCGCAGTAAAATTATTGCGTCCATCAGACAATATTTGAACGGTCTAGACTTTTTAGAAGTCGAAACACCGATGCTTCATTCAATTTTTGGTGGTGCTGCAGCACTTCCTTTTGCGACGCATCATAATACGTTGAATATGAAGCTTTATTTAAGGGTCGCACCAGAACTTTACTTAAAAAGATTGATTGTGGGTGGCCTTTCAGAAAAAGTATTTGAATTAAATCGTTGCTTTAGAAATGAAGGTATTTCTTTTAAGCATAATCCTGAATTTACATCGATTGAAATTTATCAAGCTTATGCTGATTTCACTGATATGATGGATTTAACTGAAAATATTATATCCTATGTTGCTGAAACGGTCTTCGGGACCTTGGATTTTGAATATGATGGCAAACAAATATCCTTTAAAGGGCCTTGGGCCAGACGATCAATGCTTGATTTGATTCATGATGTGACAAATGTCCATTTTGGTGAATTAGATAACGCGCAAGCCTATCAAGAAGCCCATAAGTTAGGCGTTGAAGTGCCCAAGGGTGCGAATTGGGGTAAAATTGTTGAAGCAGTTTTTGGTGAAAAAGTAGAAACAAAACTTATTCAGCCAACGCATGTAACACATTTTCCACGTGAAATTTCACCTTTAGCGCGTGAAGATCGCGATAATCCTAGATTGACAGAACGTTTTGAAAGTTTTGTGAATGGTTGGGAATTAGCCAATGCTTTTTCGGAACTTATTGATCCGATCGATCAACGTGGTCGTTTCGAGCAGCAAATGAGTGAGCGCGGGGCAGGTGACGTCGAAGCGCATCCTATGGATGAAGATTTTGTGACCTCACTAGAATATGGTATGCCACCAACAGGTGGGCTTGGCATTGGTATTGATCGTTTAATCATGTTGTTAACAGGATCCTTGACGATTCGAGATGTTATTGCTTTTCCAACATTAAGACCCAAAACTGACTAGATAAAGACTGCGGAGTAAATAAATGCGATTGATTTTAGCTTCTTTAACGTTTGGTTTTATGGTGCATGCAGTAAGTATTGCCAAAAGTGCTGATGATTTTATTGAGGAAGTGGAAGAGCTGAATCATAAAATGCAGGATGCGCATCCTGCTGGACAATATGATATACCACACCATCAGCCTGCTATATTACCTAAAAATCATTTTGCGCCGCATCATGCACCAACGCCTGAAGCGCGTGCTGAAATTATGATTAGTAATCTCAATGATGTTGTGCGTGATTTAACAGGTAAAATTGAAAAACTGGAACATCAAGTTGGTTTGTTAGAGCAAAAATTAGGCGATAAGCCCCAGGATGTTGCTACTACTACATCAAATGTTCCATCTAACGATGCAGTCACCTATGAATCAGATACGCAGAAGGCCGCTGATGATGAACAATATGCCTCTTCAAAAGAGGCGACCGTTAAAACTTTAGGAACAGTATCACCAGAAACTGTGCAAGCCTTAGATCCCGAAATTAAAAAAGCGAAATTAGAACCTGTAAAACCTTTGGAAATTCCAGGTACAGCTAAAGAGCATTATGATTATGCTTATAATTTGTTGCTTTCGAAAGATTTAGGTGGCGCTCAAATTGCGTTTAAAGCGTTTATTAAAAAATATCCCAATCATGAATTGGCAGCGAATGCTAAATATTGGTTAGGTGAAACGTATTATGCGAGCCAAAATTTTCAGAAAGCAGCCAAAAAATTTTTGGTAGGCTATCAAGAGCATAAAACAAAACCGAAGGCACCTGATAATTTGTTGAAGCTCGCTTTATCATTAGAGCAGCTTAAAGAAAATCAAAAAGCCTGTACGATTATTAAGAAAATTCAGTCTGAATATCCTACGGCGACAGCTATTTTAGAGCGCGCAAAGCAAGAATCTGCAAAATTGAAATGTGCGGGTTGAGGTGTAGTGTAAATTCTAAAAAAAACCAATCTATGGGTCAATTTTTTTTCATGCTTAAAACTTGCCTACACACCTTTGTTTTCCTGAACGCGTTGAAGCTTTGCTTCATACGCAGATTCAGGATCCAGAACTAAATACATGCTCGTAAGAGCATGACAAGTTTACATAAATTGTGTCATGATCTTCGATCATGATTATTATCTGGACCCTGAATCCTACTCGAAGCTTCTCTTCTCTCCTGTTCAGGGAAACGGCTGGATATTTGCCAGATTTAAAACCTTAATTATTTTTTGTCCCGTAGATTAATAAAAAATTAATTTGACGGCTTAATTCTTTTATATTACAGATAGCTACAATCTAAATAGGGTGGAGTTTATTTGATGAATATTCGTTATTTTGCCGTTTGTGCTTTTTTTCTTATGTCGTGGGAATCTTCTGCTGGATTGTTTAAAGATTATCTTATTTATGTATCCTCGTTAGAAAATCTTGAGACATGTTATGTTTGTGGTTATACGCCAGAAGAAAGATATCAAGAATTATTAAGACGCGCAGAAAATAATCCAGAAGCGCTTTCATGTGTCATTAAAGCTATTGGTGAAGGTGATATAGGACAAAATGAAAGACCTATAAAAGATAGATTTGAAGAACTTCAGGATTATTCAAATCAAGGAAATGAACTCGCACATAAATATGAATTGAAATTTTTAAAAGATGGATATCGTCTTGATCTTACTTTAGAAGAACGTTTGAAGATTTTAGAAAAAAAAGCCGAAATTCAAAATGATTATGAAGCAGACGCAATACATAGTGAGCTTCTTTATAATAAATTTTTCGAATTTCATTTTAGTGGTGTTCCTTTAGAAGATAATATTTATTTTAAGCGCTTGATCCTTAAGGCGGAAATGGGTGATGAGATTGCATCTTTTTATATTAATTCTTGGATTGCACATGAATCTATTTATCCAGAAGATTGCTATTCTGTACGGGTTGAAAGACGGATGAGCGAGGATCCTGATTTTAAAAAAGCACGTATTAAAAGTTATCAAAATGAACAAAATGCAACTATTTTATCTAATGGATTTAAAAGATCGTTAAAATATTTATTTCCTTTATTGCCTGTGCAAGGTTATGTTTGGTCGGTTAAAAATATTTTTCTTTCAGAAAAAAAACAACGTATAAAAACTTTAGAAGAAAAGAAAAAGAATGATAAATCTGTTGAATTATTATTGTCGCTTGATTTACCTTTGGGTAAAGATCTTTGTTCTTTGTACGATGATTATTTAATAACAAAACGCTATGACAAAAATGGAATAATTAACGAAAAAATAAAGACATTGAACAAAGAACTGGAAGAAGAAAAAAACAAAATAGATAAAATAAAAAAAGAAAAAAGAGATTTAAAAATATTAAAAATTTCAAATTATTTGTGTATTAGTGACGATCCTTATAACGCTTTTAAAAGCAGAAAACAAAAATTATTAGAAAAAGAACAACAGCTTGAAGAAGAATATACCATATTAATAGAGAATGAATGGAAAATTCAACGTAATATAGATTACAATAACAGAGAAATTAAACGTCCAAGACAAAAAGAATATCTTAAAACGCTTTATAGCCATTCGCCAGAACAGTTCAAATATCATCAACTTGTTCGACGTGAAGAAATTGCTAAAAAAAAGAAAGAATTTATAGCTAATATTGATTTTGAAAAATTGTGTGAGCGAGCAGCTGATCTAAGTGGTTGGTAAGAATTATAGTTGTTTAAAGTTTCTAATATTAACTAATTTTTAACACTCAACATTTATAATAATATCAATGGGTCAATTGAATGTTTGGAGAAAAAAATGTTGAATGTTTCAAAAAACTGAGTTTGGCAGGTGCATTTCTTTTATTGTCTTCTGTATTTGTAAATAATACTTATGCGGTTTCAGATGCTGTGCTTATTTATGAAGGAACAGTGACAGGTAATTGTGAAACTTCACTTGAAGCAATGTATTTATCAGCAAATCCTGAAGGTAAGCCATCAAAATTTGATAGATTAAAGGGTGCTGCAAAAAAACTTGTAGGAAAATCTAAAGTTCCAATAACTAATGAAATGTTTAATGCTGCACAAGGTATATATAATGCTTCATTAGAGAAATACGTTTCTGCTAAAAAGACAAAAAGTGATACTGAGCTTATGAGTCAATTAGATACAATGGCTAGTCAGTGTAAAATTTTTGCGGCACCACTTGGGTGATTTGCAGAAGGATAATGTCAAAACGTTTTAGAATGATTGTAAATAGCCCCAAATTGATGTTTGGGGCTATTATTTTGAATTGTTATAATAAATTGTAAATTAGGTTGAAGCTAATCTATATTTAATTATTTTTGTTGAACATTTAAATAAAACATATTATATTCTTTAACATAAAAATACATATTTAGTTATTTTTTTTAATAAAAATTATGTTGTTTTATAATTGATTAATAAGCCTTAAAAGGATGTGCAATGTTTAAAAAAATTATTTTTTCTCTTTTTTCTTTATGCTATCTATCAACTTCTTTTGCTGTTGTGTCCAATGGTTATCACAAAGATCAAGATTATGTTGATTTAGCTCATAGTGATGAAAGATTTAACGCTATTGGTTATATTTATGATTATAATAAAAAAGGATGGTCTACAGGGACTCTTGTTCAAAACGACACAAAAGCAATTGTAATTACGTGTATGCACTCTTTGGAAGATTATATTCCTGATGATTATGATGCCTCAAAATCTGAACCGATTCCTGTTGAGGGGCTTTATATGGGGTTTGGCTCTGAAGTAATGTTTAGCAAAAGCGTACAATATAAAGTAAAATCAATTGTTTTAAATAGTGAGTATATTAAACATTTTCGTTTAAATTCAAAAAATAAGTATCGGTATGATGTAGCATTTTTAGAGCTTGAAAATAGGGTTCCTGGCGTTAATGCTGTTCCTTTGGTAGAGGCTGGGTCTGGAAAAGTGGATAAAGGTGCATTTTTGGGATATGGAAAATGCATAAAAAAAGCTGCAATTGTGCCTAATTTAGAACTTTCAACGGTGAGAACGCGAGAAGATTCTCCAATGTTAATGTCAATTCTTAGAAAACCTGATTTGGAGTCGAATCCAAATAATAATTTTTTTAAGAAATGGAAAGCTTCAGATTTTAAACCTTATGCTATGGCTGAACATGGAGATAGTGGTGGTCCGCTTCTTATTAAGTCTCGCAAAGGCAATATCTATGTTGCTGGAATTGTAAGTGGTTGTGGCTTTACTAATGCTGCAAAAGATAAAGAGTTTTTAAAATCAATTGATAATTTTGAATCAATTGATATGTCGAATTATTCACTTGATGATCTTTATGATAATGTTAGTATTTTATTTGCAACTATTATTGATTATTCTGACCGTGGGGTATGGCTTAATGGTTCAATAGATGAAATGTTTAAAATTACACAAGGTAAAAAATTATTACATAATAAAAGCTTGATTGATTTATACTGTGATATTGAATCTAAATGTCAATTAACAGAACATATTTTAGAACCATCTGCTGCTTTAGATTTAGAACAACCTGTAACGATTTCTATTGATGCTCCAGCATATGATCTAATGCTCAATTCAAATGAAAATATTGGCATAAATAATGTAGAAATTGAACGAAATGAATTTGGTTATTCTTTAAGAGGAAAATTTTATGATATTCTTGGTATTATGAATTTATTTTCTTTGAATAGAACTGGATTATCCCGTGCAAGTATTGATGTGCGTATAAAAGGATTTAGTAAAGAAGCCAATAAAGAAATTCATGATTTTCTTCCACTCACTATAAATATAAAAAATTAATAAATTACATTGTGAAATTGCTAAATAACATGTAGATAAGCCCCAAATTGATGTTTGGGGCTTTTTTATTATTATGCAGGACTATACCTAAATGATCTGAAACTACCGTTTTTAGTCTATGACCTTTGGTCGCTTTGAACCAAAAATTCCTAAGGTAAAACAATTACCTGTCGTTATTTTTGGCATCAAAAATCACCTCAAATTTCATGCCAAAAAATCGGTATTTCCAAATCATTTCGGTATAAGCGTTAATTTCTTTTGTTCAACTTTAGGATTTTTTGGAATTTCAACATATTTTCCTTTTGCCCAAAGTTTAAGAAAATTCATGTAATAAGGCGATAAGAAATTGCCTGATTGACCTGGTGCAATCATAAATTGGCTTTGCTCAAGATCGCTCATATCATAAATGGCGCGAAGTCCAGGACCATGTTCTTGAATAAATGAATCCATTGGCAACATAACAGAGGCTGCTTCATTAATTGTATATTTGTGACCAGGTGTCGAAATGTAATGATCTGTTATTTTATTAATGATCGGAATATGTTTGAATAAACTATGTTGGAAGCCTGCTTTATGCGCCTTACCCCAACGCCATTTCTGATGATCCTTGCCGAATTTGTCCGAAAGCATAATATACGCTTTGTCAAAGGCTTCTGTCACTTTTGCTTTACAAATTACATTGTTTTCGGGGCTGGATGTTTGGCAATTGTGATGTCCGTTGCTAAGCACTTGGATAATTGATTCAGGGCGCCACCATAAATAATCATCATATAAATCACCTAATCTGTTTTTGAAGGTAACTTCATGTAATTGTTTGAGCCACGCTTCAAAAAACAATGGCTCAAACGCTTTTTTAGACATTGAACCATCCCAAGATTTGATATTTGCATGGAGTTGTGCTTCTGCTGGTCCTTTGGGTTCTGCTTCTAACAAAAGAGGCAAGAAATCTTGGGCGAGTACTGAAACAGTGTCGAGCTGGATTTTTTTAAATGTGTTAACACTGTGTTTTTGAGGTTCATCAAAAAGTGTTTTAAGACGTGATGCACGTGCACCTGGTATATCATATTCATACGCAATGTGGTGTGGATAGGATTCATCAACGATTTTATTATTTGCATTAAAAACAAGGTTTGATTTTGGATTATATGTATGGGGCAATTCATCAAATGGAATAAAGCCATTCCAATCATAATCACCACTCCATCCTGGTACTGCCACAAGCCCAGATCCTTTTTTGCGAATAGGTATTCTTGCAGGTGCATAAAAGCCAATATTGCCGTCAATATCTGCGTAATGAACGTTTTGTTGTGGTGAATGGATATTTGACATTGCTTGTTTAAAGTCTGTCCAGTTACGCGATAAATTGAGTTGATAAAGACCTTGTGATGTTTTATCACCTGGTTCTAAAGCTGGCCAAGCGAGTGCTAAAACTTCATTTTTGAAATTTTTTGTTTTGGCGTCTTTTAAAATATCTGAAATAACAACACCATGTCGTGTTTGTCTTACTTTCAAATAAATTTTTTGTCCGCCTTTAATTTTGATTTCTTCATCTCGTGTGACAAAGGGTAAAGATCCTTCTGGCGCCAAATAATGATCAGAATTATTAGGATCAATTTTTTCAACGAATACATCTTGAACGTCACCCATGGTTGTTGTGCAACCCCAGGCGATATTTGCATTACGTCCTAAAACAACGAAAGGTACAGAAGGGGCTGTTGCACCTACGAAGGTGTGTTCAGGTGTTTCAATACGGGCCAAATACCAATTGCCAGGTGTGATTAATTGAAGATGTGGGTCATTGGCAAGAATAGGTTTACCAGATTCTGTACGATCGCCATGGATAACCCAAGCATTGGAAGCAATTTGAGGTGCCAGTTTATTGGGGATCGATGTTAATAGTTTTTGTGCAAGATCGGACGCTTCTAATTCTTCTTTGGTAAGGGTGACAACTCCATTTTCGGGTGTGTTTGGCCAAAATTTATTGAGTTCCTCTTCACTCATTATATGAAGCATTTGACTGCGCAAAAGATCATTACGCCAATTATGACTAAGGGCCAGTGCCATAGATTTTTGCCAAAGCAGCGAATCTTGGGGTTTCCATTCTTCAGGCGTATAGGTTAGAGCATAAAATTCGGGGGAGAGGGCACCTTTATGATCTTTAATATAAGCATTAACGCCTTTGGTATAGGCTTCTAAAATGTTTTGAAGCTCTTTGGAAAGCAGTTCAAAATCTTGTTGAACAAGATGGTTAAAACCCATGACGCGCATAAATTTATCGTTTTCCAAAGCGCGTTCACCATAGACTTCGGATAACCGACCTGATGTATAACGACGGACCATATCCATTTGCCACAAACGATCTTGTGCATGTAAAAAACCAAGCGCAAAAGAAGCATCTTGCAAATTTTTTGCTTTAATGTAAGGGATGCCTTCCGCGTCGCGTGTAATTTGAACTTTTTCGGTAAGACCTGTAAGATTATATTCTTCATTGTCTTTTGGTAAACCTGTTTTCAACCAAAAGTAAAATCCTGTCCCCAATATAAGCGCAAGAAGTATAAGAGTTAAAAATGTGTAAGATGTGTACTTAATAAATTTTTTAAATCGCGATGGTTGTGTATAATAAATCGAAGGTTTTTTGTGTGTAATAGTCGAGGAACGTGGATTCATTTTAAATTCCTTAATAAGACTAATTCTGAATTAAAGATGTTAGAAATTATATTATTTCGTCGTTGCGAGTTTTCCAACACTCAAAAGAGGTGGACTTAAAAGGAATGACAACTACCATCCGTCATTGCGAGGGGCCCAAATTTAAAAGGGGCCCCGCGGCAATCTCCTTGAAAAATTGAGATCGCCACACCCCCCCCAAAAAAAAAGAGGTGGGGGTTCGCGATGACGATGTGAGGTGGCTCGTCATTAGAAGCTGCAAAGCAGCGAAGCAATCTAGTTCTAAAATCAACATTTATAGCCTTTGAAAGGCTATTTTCTGGATTGCTTCTTCGTCTTCGACTCATCGCAACGACGGAAATTCTATGTTTCCAATATGATCAATTCGAGTTCGCGTTAAAAGTTAAGTATTAACAATATCAGCAGTATATATTACTTTTCTGCAAAAACAAGGAAATCATGATCTATAAACTGACCATTTGACCAACTTAAATGATTTGTCTCAATCGTCACTTTTCTAAAATCTTTATATAAATCAATTAATTCATTTTTAGTTAAAAAAGTTTGTACCATGTTTTTTTCGGAATCAGCAGGCGTTCCATTGCCTAAATCTGTTAGATGGTATTCAAAAGAAGATATTTTTTGACCATAGCGACAGCGCCAATCTTGATCGCCGCGTGTGACAAGAAACATTTTGCCACCAGGCTTTAACGATTGAAAACTTTTCTTGATGGCAGTTTCCATGTCTTGCTTGGATCCATAATATAAAACGGCGTAGCATACGATCCCATCAAAGAAATCTTCTGGATAATCCATTAAATGCGCAGGGTTAGTTTTGGTTTGTATCTTTAATCCAAGTTCCTGCGCGCGATTTTGTGTAACGTTTATGCCTTCACGGGAGATATCTGTTGCGTAAACATCAAAACCTTCTTGTGCCAGGAAAATGGCATGTCGGCCAGCACCGCAACCAAGATCTAGAATTTTAGTGTTTTGTTTTATAGGAAATTGCGTTAATGCCCAACGTACAACTAGTTCATTGGGATATTTTGGGCAAAATCTATTTTGCGCATGCAATTCTTCCCATGTTTTTTGCATTTCTATTTGTTTTGAGGCTGTATGGTGCATTTTTTTCTCCCTTATGATTAAGGGGTAGCAAAAATTCAGCTATATGAAAAGTGATTAAATGAAAATGATAAGAAAATTATGGTAGCGAAGGAGGGATTTGAACCCCCGACACACGGATTATGATTCCGCCGCTCTAACCAACTGAGCTACTCCGCCACGTATCTAGTTTTTTAACCTTTCAAGCCCTTATCTGTCAAGCATTAATGATATAAATTTTAGAAAACACCTAAATTTTAGTGTAACTACCCACCCTATGGGTAAATTCGTCATCAAGTATCCGCTTCCTCAATCTACGGGGCAATTTTTATTTTTAGGCTAAAAATTTGCCCACACACTTTTGTTTTCCTGAACGCCTTGAAGCGAAGCTTCGAAGGCAGATTCAGGATCCAGACTAAAATACATGCTCGAAGAGCATGGCAAGAGTTTATTAATTTTGCCATGATCTTCGATCATGAGTGTGATCTGGACCCTGAATCCGTGCTCGAAGCTTTGCTTCTCGCCTGTTCAGGGAAACAATGGTGGCGGACAACTTGGTCATCCATTTTAAGTCCACCTTTTTTTGGTAGTGGGAAACTCGCAACGACGGGTTTCTATTGTTTTCAACATGTTGCAGAATTATTTCGTGTAAATCTCTCAAGCTTGGCCGCGGGATCCATGCTGCAAATTGATGTAAATAAGAAAATAAATTTGGATTGCTTGTAATGAAAAAGTGTAAAATCTAATTTATTATTAAGCCGCTTGTTTAAGTAAGTTGATATACTGTGAACAAGCGGTTAATAGACTGTCTTTAACGAATTAACCGTTAACAGCGTCTTTAAGGCCTTTACCGGCTTTAAATTTAGGTTGGCGTGATGCTGGAATGTTAATTTTTTCGCCAGTACGTGGGTTTCTGCCTTCAGTTGCAGCGCGACTGGAAACAGAGAATGTGCCGAAGCCTACAAGGCGAACTTCATCACCAGTTGTAAGAGCTGCTGTGATTGCATCAATAACAGCATCAGCTGCACGAGATGCATCAGCTTTAGTAATACCAGCTTGATCAGCTACTCGAGTAATTAAATCGTTTTTGTTCACGTTACACCACCTTTGTTGTCGTCATTAAATGTAGATTTATAAAGTCCATAATTTGACTGTAAAGCTTACAAAACGCTTTCGTCAACGAAAAAAACGCAGGATTTTCAACAAAAATGAGTAATTTTGATTCACTAAATTAACCTATGCGCACAACCATTTGAAAAATAATAATAATTTTTTACAATGGCGGTAATGCTGCTTTTTTAACTAATGCAAAAAAAACATCACATTTTAATTATTTTAATGTGTGTGTTTGATTTTGTTGACATGTTTTGAAACCCACCCTAACCTCAATTAACAATGAAATATAGAGTCCGGAATCTTAAGACTCCTTTAGAAAATTGAGGAAATGCGGTTATGAAAAAATTACTCTTTGGTTTAGCGTGCTTGTTTGCTTTTAATCAACAATCATCAGATGTTAATGCTGGGGCCTTAAGACAAGGCGAATTTTCAATTATTCCTTATGGTGGAATGGCACCTTCTACTTTTGTGCATCGAAAAAAATCATCTTTTATTGTTGATGGTAAATATTATTGTGAAAAAGCACCTAATTTTAATGATATCTTGAAGTTTCCATTTATATTTGGTGGTAGTATTGGGTATAACGTAACCAACCAATTTGAATTTTTTGCAAACGTTGATTATACGATCGCTGGTACAGGTAAAAAAAATGTTGCGCGTTCAATAAGACCTGATACAAATTCACTTATGAAGTATCAAACGGGTACATTTGGTGCATTAGGTACTTATTTAGGGGGGCGTTACTACTATGATTGTGGTGGGACTTGGTATCCCTTTGTTGGTGCAAAACTTGGTGTTGTTTCACGAAAATCAGTAAATACGAAGGTCTTCATTGATAATATTCGTTTTGCTAAAGATAAATTCTTTGATTCTAATACAGCCTTTGCTGGCGGGCTTCAACTTGGATTAGATGCAGAACTCGCTGAATATATTGATTTTATATTTATGGCGGAAGCTATTGGAAGTGGACGTCTTAAACCATCAAAAATAAGAACACATTTTCCATTTTTTAATCGTGTTGGCGGCATGTTCACATTCCCTGTGACAGCGGGCATTCGCTTTAGAATGTACTAATTAATCTTTCGAGTGTATATTCGGCCCTTGGGTTTTACTTAAGGGCTTTTTTATTTGGTGAGAGATTTATATGCAGTGGCGTGATGATGGTTTACTAATTGGTATAAATCCTCTCAATGAAGATAAGCTTATATTAACGTTTTTTACGCGTTTTAGAGGGCTTGAATCTGGACTTATTAAACGAGATGAATTGCCGCTTCTTTTAGGATCAACTTATTGGATTGATTGTTCGTTGCGCATTCAAGAAAGCTTAGGCAGCTTTAAGTTAGAACAAACTAAAAATTATGCGCAACATTTTTCAACACAAAATTTACTTCTTGTATTGGGCTCACTTCTTGATTTTTTGCGTTTGCTTTTAGCGCCCAAAGATCCTCATAATATTTTATATGATAAAACAATTGAATTTTTATCAAAACCAGTGTCTTGGCCCAATATTCTTGTTGAATATTGCAGATGGGAATTACAGCTTTTAAAAGAATTAGGCTTTGGGTTATCTCTTGAAAAATGTATTGTGACGCGTGAAACATCTAATTTGACTTATGTGTCGCCGAAATCAGGTGCCGCCGTATCATTAAATGCTGGTATGGCTTATAAAAATCAATTATTAAGATTACCAAAATTTTTAATCGAGGAATCCTCTATCTGTCAGATGGAAGATATTGTTCATGGATTAACGTTAACGGGATATTTTTTAGAGCAAAAGCTTTTCCCGCAATTTGGAAAAGCTTTTCCCGTATCAAGGCAGAATCTTATTCAGGTGCTTAATTAGTCTAAATTAGAAGCTGCAAATTCCCAATTAACGAGATTATCTAAAAAGACCTGAACAAAATCAGCACGTCTATTTTGATAATCAAGATAATAAGCATGCTCCCAAACGTCACATGTTAAAATCGCTTTTTGACCATGCGCCATGGGTAAATCGGCATTTGCTGTTTTGGTGATTTTAAGTTCGCCATTTTCTTGAACAAGCCAAGCCCAACCACTTCCAAACTGCGCGAGTGCTGCTTCTTTAAACTTTTGCTTGAAAACATCAACAGAACCAAAAGCTTGGTTTATTTTGTCAGCTAATTTACCAGTTGGAAGTCCACCGCCTTGAGGTTTCATACAATGCCAAAAGAATGTATGGTTCCAAACTTGTGCTGCATTATTGAAAAGACCAGCTTTTGCAGGATCTTTAGCAGATTCAAGAATGATTTCTTCGAGCTTTTTCTGGGCGAGGGGGGTATCTTTTGTAAGATTGTTTAAATTCGTGACATAAGTCTGATGGTGTTTGCCATAGTGAAATTCAAGCGTTTTTTGTGAAACATGGGGTTCTAACGCATTCATTGCATAGGGTAAGGGGGGGAGTTCAAAAGGCATCGACACTACTCCTTTTAGCATTTCAGTTGATTGATTTTTAACTGAACTTTGTTGTTTGGGCAAGTTTAAATCATGAGAATTGTTGAGAGCGTATATATTGAGTGGTACGAGTGTAGACGAAAAAAATAAAATTTTTGTCCATATAAATTTTTTCATCTCGAAGATCCTTTAAAAAAATTAGTTTCAAGATAGCTTATACCCAAAACAAATATTATGCAAAATACAGACATTGAAGAAAAGTTTATAATTAATATTATAATATAAAATCATGTTAATATCAAATAAAGTTGACATTTAAAGTAAAATACAATAAAATACATTATTATTAATTTTAATTAAAGAGATTTTAAATGAATAAAAAATTATTTATGTTTTTGTTATTCGTGAACACCATGTTTTCTACAATTTCTTTTGCAATGGACAATAATGGGGGTGATCCATCTGACAGTAATAACAATGGAATGTTGCGAAAAAGAGAACGCGCTGCAGATGCCAAAGAGCCTAACAGCAAGAAAAAACAAACCGAAAACACAATAATTTTAAATAATCTTAATGCGAATGCTTCTGCCTTAAGCTTGCTGGATGAAAATAGTCGCGAATTTATTGTAGCATTCCAATCGCTTAGATTTGATTCTGATTGCGATGAAGACGAAAAAGAAGATTTCATCAAAGAAATATTAGAACAAAACAATCCATTTTTGATTCTTCAAATGATAAAAAAAATTATCGATAATCGAAACTTATCTATAGATTTTGGTACAGATGATGACTTTTGGGGCTATTTAATTGCTGCCCTAAATACATTAGATTCAAAAAATTATGATGATTTCCTTGAAATCAGTAAAATATTTGACACAACCACGGACCCTTGGAATTCAGAGCATTATGCCGATTTTGTAAAGATATATAATTTGCTTAAAAATGAGTTTCCTGGCGTTTCTAATTTCTTAAAAATGTTTAAAGATGCCATTAAAATAGATTTATATCCTTACGAATTCAAAATTATTATTGAATCGCTTTTAGGTACTAAACAATATATATTTTATGAAATTCCATTGATCGGCGCGTTTTGTAATTCTCCTTTTTACAATCGTGAACTTTTTGTTTCTTTTATAGAAACACTTCGATCCCATTATAAAAGTGATGATTTTAAAGATAATGGTTTCAAAACGATTCTTGATTCAGCAAACGTCGAAAAAATGCTTGATCCGCGGCATAAAAAAAATATTAAGGCTTTGACAGATCATTCAGAACAAATTATTAAAACCTTAGGTTTAGAAAAAAATATTTATGATTCAGAATGTTTTTTTTCGCTTGTGCAGCTTTTAAGGCAAGTGGATCCATTAAAATATGACTCTATTATACGTCGTGCACTCAAAAGTGAATTAACAGAAAAGTCTACTATTTATTGGTATGAAAGCCTAAATGAAAAATATTATCTTTCGTTGCGTCAATATCAAAATCTAATAAGCATACTCAATCTTATCGATCCTATTTATTATGATGAATTTGATAACGAGGTTTTTCAATGTGCTTATCATTTTACGCATGATAAAGCCTTTAGCCCTGAGATTTTAGTAAATATACTTAGTGAACTCAAAAAAATTAAAGAAAAGACAGGACGGCTAATAGGTAGAGACGGTGATAAAGAGTATCAGGATCAAATTAAAGAATTAATTGGATATGCAAGGCAATTAACAGATGGAATGATGCTTGATGATATGCAATATATTAAGGTTTTTCTAGAGATCATAAAATTAAAAAAATTCGAAAGTTACGATTTTAAAACACGGACTTTAGATAAGATTATATATTTTAAAAAAACATATGGATTATCAAACGTTGACGATTTATGTAATATAATAGAGCTTTTAAATTGTTCGGAAGATCCTTATAAAGTGATTTATGAAAATTGTTTTCATATCATTAAAGATCAATATGGTTTAAACCCTGTGTCCGGCGAGATATTTCAATATATTGATTTGTTTCCTAGGTTAAAAAGCCTTACAGTCCATTCTATTGTTTTTGGTTTTCCTGATGCAATAACCAGGTTAACTGATTTGGAAACACTTAGCTTTTCAAGCCATAGTGATTTTTTTGTGCCGGACTCAATTGATAATCTAAAAAATTTAAAAGAGCTTAAGATTGGTAGCCAGAAATTCGTTACTTTACCTGAATCCATAGGTAGTTTAGAAAACTTGGAAATACTCGATCTCTCGGGTTGCCAACTTACTTCTTTACCTGAATCGATAGTTAATTTGAAAAACTTAAAAGAGCTCAATCTCTCGGGTTGCCAACTTACTTCTTTACCTGAATCGATAGGTAATTTAAAAAGCTTGAAAAAGCTTGATCTATCGCAGTGTCGACTTACTTCTTTACCTGAATCGATAGGTAATTTAGAAAGCTTGAAAGAGCTTGATCTCTCGCAGTGTCGACTTACTTCTTTACCTGAATCGATAGGTAATTTAGAAAGCTTGAAAGACCTTGATCTCTCGGAGTGTCAACTTACTTTTTTACCTGAATCAATAGGTAATTTAAAAAGCTTGAACGTGCTTGATCTCTCGCATTGTCAACTTACTTCTTTGCTTGAATCGATAGGTAATTTAAAAAGCTTGAACGTGCTTGATCTCGAGCATTGTCAACTTACTTCTTTGCCTGAATCGATAGGTAATTTAAAAAGGTTGAACATACTCAATCTCAATCATTGTCAACTTACTATTTTTCCTGACTCAATTGGAAATCTGATCAATCTATTCCATCTTTTTTTAGATGGTAATAATTTAACCACTATCCCTGCAAGCATAAAAAATTTAAGAATCTTAACTTTATTCAATCTTAGGAATAATCCCTATCTTCTTCCCAGAAGTGATAATCCATTGCAATGGGGTAAAGAAGAATTGCGTGCCCATTTTGGAGATCGACTCGAATTTGATGAGCCTTCTTTAGAACCTCTGCCGATTCAAACAAATAAAATGGGTGTGTATTCAGCTTTAGACAAACAGTCTTTACGCATCAATCGGAACATTTTTGTTAGCAATAAATTACCTGAAATTAATGTGGATAAGGTCTTTAACGGTCAAGAAATGCTTGATGTGTTGGAACAAATTATGGCGGATCTTAACTTTTACGACAACACAAAACCAGGCTATCTTTCTTACGAAATGCTTGCCAGTGATTTTGCAAGTGATGCCAAAAATAAAAATCTATCAAATCTTGATAAAGTATTTCAATACCTTGCGCCGCGTTTAACAGGCTATATCAGGGCCCTTTATAGATTACCGTTGATAGGGGATGATGTTAAACCCTGGAAAATGTACGAAGCCCAAATTCCTGAAACCCAAAAAGCTCTAACTTTTATTATGGATCGCATCAATCATACAATCGATCCAGACGCGAAGATGTTATTGTTTAACTTGCTGGTGAACGGACTTTTGCATTGTCCCACAGGCCAAGCTGAAGGTATTAACGCAGTCGCTTACGCAATATCAGAAAATGGATATCAAATAAATAACTTTAAGGATAATTTAAAACGCTTCTTAGCTGTTAAGAAAAACGCTCATTTTACAACGGCCATTTTGGCAAAAGCGGCTGAAAATTCACAAAACGTTCACTTAATAAGTTCCTATCGCGATCAATTAAAAGATGAATTAGGCCTAAATGCTGCCATCACTTCGTATCAAGAACGTATGGGCACTATGGGACAAGATCCTTTTGCCGGAAATAAATGGAATGTCGTTGAAGTCTTTTATGGTCTAGTCAGCCCTGATCGTCTGATTGATTGGGTTATGCAATCATCCGAAACAAACCAAGATGCTCAGGACCTTAGAGAAGAGCTTGGCATTGGCGGTAAAGACTTATCGCTTGCTGATCATGAAAAGGAAATTCTTCGTTTAAGAGCTAAAACACGACAAAACAGACAATTTCGTCCGTTTACAACAGGTTCGATTGTGGAATATTTATATCTTCAAGGGTTAATATCTGACGATGAAAATGATACAAAGTGGCAAAAATATTTTACCGCCGATCCTTTAGATACAGAAGGTGCGCCTGCAATCTTAACCCGGGAAGGTGCTAAGGCTATCCTGATTCATGCAGGTTTTTTAATCGATGATTCCATAAAAAATGAAATGATTGCGGATCATGACGCAGAGAGCAGTAATAACATAGACGATAATATTCCAGATGAAAATAATTCAAATAATTTCACTAATTGGAATTCAATTGATGATTAAGTGATAGATTGTAATACGCTAAGGACTTTCTTGCTCTTCTATCCCCGTGGTTTGTACGCGGGGCCCATAAATCCAAATAATTTTTGAAAATGTCCCATATAGTTTTTCAGCATCCCCAATTATGCATTTGTCCTGATAATATGAAAACAATCTGGCCGATTAACTAAAAACATTGTAGGATTTTCAAAAGGTAAAAAATTAATAGACCGGACAATTTTTATTTTTATAATAGAAAATTGGCTACACATCTTTTTTTTCCTGAACGCGTTGAAGCAAAGCTTCATACGCAGATTCAGGATCCAGAAGTAAATACATGCTCGTAAGAGCATGACAAGTTTACTTAAATTGTGTCATGATCTGCGATCATGAGTGTTAATTGGACCCTGAATCCTACTCAAAGCTTCGCTTTTCACCTGTTCAGGGAAACGGATGGATGTTTGGTAGGTTTTTAGTCAAAATTATTTTTTGTTCGGTAGATTGGTAAAAATAAAAAGGCATAAATATGCAGGCTATTCTTGATGAATTAGAACGACGTAAAAATGCTGCTTGTTTAGGTGGTGGTGTTAAACGTATAAAAGCGCAGCATTCTAAGGGTAAACTTACGGCGCGTGAGCGGATAAAAGTTTTGGTTGATGAAGATTCCTTCGAAGAATGGGATATGTTTGTCGAACATAATTGTGCTGATTTTGGCATGGAAGATAAAAAAATTCCAGGCGATGGTGTTGTTATTGGGTTAGGTAAAATTCACAACCGTCCCGTTTTTATTTTTAGCCAAGATTTTACCGTTTTTGGTGGCAGTTTAAGTGACGCACATGCGCGTAAAATATGCAAAATTATGGATCATAGCGTTCGTTTGGGTATTCCATTGATTGGTATCAATGATTCAGGCGGCGCGCGCATTCAAGAAGGTGTTGTGTCATTGGGCGGTTATGCTGAAGTTTTTCAACGTAATGTTTTAGCATCCGGCGTCATACCTCAAATTTCATTAATTATGGGACCATGTGCGGGTGGGGCTGTTTATTCGCCTGCCATGACCGATTTTATTTTCATGGTCAAAGATAGCTCATATATGTTTGTCACTGGCCCTGATGTGGTTAAAACCGTAACACATGAATCAGTCACCCATGAAGCGTTGGGTGGTGCGGTTACGCATACGACAAAATCTGGTGTTGCAGATTTAGCTTTTGACAACGATATTGAAACATTGCTTGCGACACGTCGTTTTTATAATTTTTTACCACTCTCAAATCGTGATGAGCCCCCATTAAAACCAACAAATGATCCTATTAACCGTCTTGATTATGCATTGGATCATCTGATTCCTGAAAATCCGAATATGCCTTATGACATGTTGGATTTAATTGTTAAAATAGTTGATGATGCAGATTTTTTTGAAATTCAACCAGATTATGCCAAAAACATTATCATTGGTTTTGGACGTATGAATGGGTCGACAGTTGGATTTGTCGCGAATCAACCTTTGGTTTTAGCGGGTTGTTTAGATATTGAGTCTTCCAGAAAAGCGGCACGATTCGTACGTTTTTGCGATTGTTTTAATATTCCGATCGTTACTTTTGTGGATGTGCCTGGTTTTATGCCCGGTATTGATCAGGAATATGGCGGTATTATTAAGCATGGCTCTAAATTATTATTCGCTTTTGCTGAAGCCAGTGTACCAAAAATTACGTTGATTACACGCAAAGCCTATGGTGGCGCTTATGATGTGATGTCGTCCAAACATATTCGCGCGGATATTAATTATGCCTGGCCAAGTGCTGAAATTGCAGTGATGGGACCGAAAGGGGCTGTTGAAATTATTTTCAGAGAAGATATTGGCGATAAGGATAAAATTGAAAGACGTACAGAAGAATATCGTCAAAAATTTGCTAATCCTTTTATTGCAGCGCATTATGGTTTTATCGATGATGTTATTATGCCGCATCAAACACGTTTAAAGCTTTGTAGATCTTTAGAGATTTTAAAACGTAAAAAAATCGAACAGCCGTATAAAAAACATAACAACATTCCGCTATAGTCTTTTAATTTCATGCGGATACGTCGTCATTCCTTGCTCACGTATGAAGAATACGCGTCGCGCGTCATTCCTCGTCTGCGCATAAACTTAAAAAACTATATAATTTGAGGATCCTATGCCCTTATTTCAAAAAGTACTTATTGCCAATCGTGGTGAAATTGCCTGCCGCATTATTAAGACGCTTAAGAAATTATCCATCAAATCAGTAGCTATTTATTCAAGTGCTGATAAGGGCGCCTTATACACGGAATTGGCAGATGAGGCTTATGAAATAGGAGGTCCCCAGGCACGCGATTCATATTTGAATATTGAAAAAATTGTTAATCTTGCCGTAAAAATAGGTGTGGACGCTGTTCATCCTGGTTTTGGTTTTTTAGCTGAAAACCCTATGTTTGCAGAATGTCTCGATGAAGAAGATATTGTTTTTATTGGACCCAATGCACATTGCTTGCGTGTGTTGGGCGATAAAATCGAAGCAAAAAAAATTGCGCATAAACTCAATATTCCTATTTTATCAGGTGATCTAGAACCTGTGAGCGACCCTCACATTGCAGCATTGCAGGCAGAAAAGCTTGGATTTCCAGTTTTAATAAAAGCAGTTGCTGGCGGTGGCGGTAAAGGGATGCGCCGGGTTTATGAAAAGTCAGATTTGAAGGATGAGATTGGACGTGCGATGAGTGAGGCACAATCGTCTTTTGGTGATGCCCGCGTATTCATTGAAAAGTTTGTCGAACGGCCGCGTCATATTGAAATTCAAGTATTGGCCGACAAGCATGGCAACGCGATTTATTTAGGCGAACGTGAATGTTCATTACAACGTCGTTATCAAAAAGTTATTGAAGAAGCGCCGTCGCCTTTTGTTGACGCAAATCTACGTGAAAAATTAGGTAGGGATGCTTTAAAAATTATTAAAGAAACAGGCTATTCTTCAGTGGGGACGGTTGAATTTTTAGTGGATTCCGATAAAAATCATTATTTTTTAGAGGTAAATCCAAGACTTCAGGTTGAACATCCCGTGACAGAATTGGTGACAAATATTGATATTGTTGAACAAATGTTACTTGTGGCTAAAGGTTCAATATTAAAAATTGCACAAAAAGATGTTGCGTTAAAAGGCTGGGCCATTGAAGCACGGATTTGTGCTGAGGATCCATTGCGCCATTTTATGCCTGCCATTGGCAAAATTAAGGCGCTCCAGATGCCTGAGGCTGATAATATTCGTATTGATACAGGGATTGTTGAAGGCAACGAGATCAGTCCTTATTATGATTCCATGATCGCAAAAGCCATTGCCTATGGTGAAACGCGTGATGAGGCGATTCAAACGTTGGTTTCGTATTTGGATAGTTGCGTTATTAAAGGGCTTGATCATAATATTCCTTTTTTACAATCGCTTTTACTCAATCCGAATTTCCAGCAAGGTGATTTTTCAACGCGCCTTATTGAAGAAACCTATCCGGATGCATTTTCGTATCAAAAACCAGACGAAAATTTTGCCAAATTGCTTTATAAAATTGGATGTTTTTATCAGTTTTTAACTTCAGAAAAACATGATGCAAATGCGCGTGCACAAAGCATTTGGTCGGTTACTATTGGCACTATTTCGCACAAAATTATTGTAACGCCCACAAGTGATAATTCAGCTGATATTTGGTATGAAATGGGTGACGTTATAGAATCAGGGATAGAATCCATCACGATGAAGATTTATCCAAATTTATCTTTTATTGAAGTAAATACAGCAAATGAACGATATTTTTTACACGTCGATCGTCAGGGTTATAATCTATCTTTTATTTGGCGTGATCAAAAATGTATAGCAGAGATTGTGCCTTTTCATATTGCTGATTTGTTAAAACATATGCCTGCAAAAAAAGCTGATGATCATTCTCAATATGTCGTGTCCCCTATGCCTGGATTATTATTGTCACTCAAAGTCGCTGAAGGTGATTTTGTGAAAAGTGGTGAAGCCTTAGCGGTGATCGAAGCCATGAAAATGGAAAATGTCGTCCGCGCCCATCGTGAAGGAAAAATTATTAAATTACATGTAAAGCCTGGTCAAAGTCTAAAAGCCGAGCAACCTATGATTGAATTTGAAATTGTTGCATAATTACTAACTATAAATTGTGATCATAATGTATCCTTAGTTTTTTTTTTGAGCATTATAGAAAATTGAGCTTGCAAGCTTTCTAGAATGAGCATAAAGCTATAGAAAACAGTACTCATAACATGTATTCTTTGATACTTACCGCAATGCAAAAAATATGTTGCAATGCAAAATTTAAGTTGATACACTTAAAATTGAAGGATAAACGAAGTTATTAGGCTAAAAGACAAAAACGCTTAAACAATAGGAAGGAATGACAATGGCAACAAAAGTAAATCCAGATCTTAAAAAAGGCATGGAAGATATGAAGCAACATCATGCAGCCTCATTATCAGCGATCCATGAATCTGGTAAAACTCTCCATAAAGGTATGACTGATATTCATCAATCTATCAGTGAACATATTGCAGATTCATTTAATTCTACAATGGAAGCAATGAAATCAATGTTTTCTGCAAAAACACCTCAAGAGGCTGCAGCTATTCACAAAGAATGGCTTCAAGGGTCCGTTAAAAATCATATGGACAAAACAACACAAATTTCACAAAAAACAGCTGCCTTGTTTAAAGAAGCTTCTCAGCCTATGCATGATTTATCAAAGCAAGCGACGCAAGAAGCAACTGCAAAAACCTTTAAGCAATAAGCTGAGCAATCCCACGAGCTTATCCAGGCTCGTTTCCAGGGGATCCCTCGCAGTGCGAACTGCGGGGGTATTTTTTTCCATTATTCATCTTAATTCATTCTGCTATTCTAGTTTTTTAAAGCCATTTTTTCTGTTAAGCACAAAGCTTTGTATCAAACTTTCTAATAACCGCATTAAGTAAACACTCACGATTGCTGCTTTTAATTTCATGTGGATCAAAGTCAGATGCAATATTGTTGAAAAGGTCTATGGCTAATTGCAATTCTTGTTTTTGATCAACAGGTAGTGAGTCTGTTTTTAGAAGATTGGTAAGTTTATAATCTGCAAATTTTTTGATGACAATTGAACGAGAACTGACTTCTTTCAGGCAAATGCCGTAGAGGCCTTTCATCACATATCCCCATTCTTCGTTAAATGTTTTTTCTAAGCCTATTTCTAAATATCCCGCTCTCATATCCCGTAACTTATTTCTAAAAAGTGAAAACAATTTTTTACCAAAAAGCCCTCCAAAAGAAGGTTTTTTTTTACCTCTCTCCTTGTGGGAGAGGTCGCGACCAAAGGGAGCGGGTGAGGGGTATTTTACAATTTTGGAGAGATGAGTATTTGTTTAGCAATGCTTAAATTATGGCATGATGGTATTGCTCTTTGTAAACGCTATAGGTACCCCTCACCCGTCGCTGCGCGCCGACCTCTCCCACAAGGGGAGAGGTGAAAGAAACCGAAGCAATTTCATTTTTTTTGTCCCGTAGATTGATTGGAGTTAAAATTATCCCTGAAGCTTTTTCAGTAACAACTCATTCAGCAATTGTGGATTGGCTTTGCCTTGACTCGCTTTCATGGTTTGGCCTACAAAGAATCCAAATAATTTGTCTTTACCGGATCTATATTCAGCAACTTTGTCTTGATTTTGTACCAAAACATCATCGATTAACTTTTCAATGGATGCTGTGTCGCTGACTTGGACCATGCCTTTTTCATTCACGATTGATTCAGGATCTTTACCTGTTTCAAGCATATCGATGAAAACGTCTTTGGCCATACGTCCTGAAATGGTGCCATTACCAATTAATTTAACAAGAGCATTCAAAGACTTAGCTGTCACTTGTACTTTATCAAGGCCACCTGATTTATTCATGGCGGCAGAAAAATCACCCATTACCCAATTGGCAGCAAGCTTACCATCGACATCTTTGGCGGTTTCTTCATAAAAATTGGCTAATTCACGTTCAGCTGTTAGGAAATCAGCGTCATAAGAAGGTAAATTATATTGTTTGACGAAGCGCTCTTTCTTTTGATCAGGAAGTTCTGGTAATTTTGCCTTTTGTTGGGCCACGAAATCTTCAGTCAAGCGCAAAGGTAAAAGATCAGGATCTGGGAAATATCGATAATCATGTGCATCTTCCTTTGTCCGCATGGTACGCGTTGTACCTAAAGTTGGATCAAAAAGACGCGTTTCCTGGGCGATACTACCGCCAGATTCAATAACTTCGATTTGACGTTGTACTTCATAATCAATCGATTGCATGACAAAGCGAACGGAGTTTACGTTTTTAATTTCACATCTTGTACCGAGTTCTGCGCCTGGTCTACGCACTGAGATGTTAACGTCACAACGTAAATTGCCTTGCTCCATATTGCCATCGCAACTGCCAATATAACGTAAGATTGAACGTAATTTTCGGACATAAGCACCAGCTTCTTCGGGCGACCGAATATCAGGCTCCGACACGATTTCCATTAATGCAACGCCTGCACGGTTAAGATCAATGTAAGTGCGGTTAGGGTGTTGATCATGAAGGCTTTTACCGGCATCTTGCTCTAGGTGAAGACGTGTAATGCCAATCATTTTGGTTTCACCATCAGCTAGCTCAATTTTTAATTGGCCTTTACCGACGATGGGGTGAAGATATTGCGAAATTTGGTAACCCGCTGGTAAATCTTGGTAGAAATAATTTTTACGCTCGAAGACAGAGGTTAAATTAATTTCAGCATTAAGACCTAATCCTGTACGAACTGCTTGTTCAACACATACACGATTTAAGACAGGCAACATACCAGGGAAGGCGGCGTCAACAAAGGACACCTGCGCATTGGGCTCGGCACCAAATCCTGTGGGGGCACCAGAAAAAAGCTTTGTATTGGATATAATTTGGGCATGGACCTCAAGACCAATAACGACTTCCCAAGATCCTGTTTTTCCTTCAACAAGCTTCATTTTTAGTTTCCTCTAATAAGACGTGCTTTTTCTAAAAAGCCAGAAGATTTTTCAATTACACTACCAATGTTCAAAATGGTGCCTTCATCAAAAGGCTTCCCAATAACTTGCAATCCTAACGGAAGTTCGTCATCTGTAAATCCTGCAGGGATTGAAAGGCCTGGAAGACCAGCTAAGTTGACGGTAACGGTGAAAGCATCATTAAGATACATTGATAAAGGATCATCCATTTTTTGACCAATTTCAAAAGCAGGATTCGGTGTCGAAGGGGTTAATAATGCATCTACTTTTTCATAAACTTTCATGAAATCGTCACGAATAAGTTTGCGAATGCGAAGTGCTTTAACGTAATACGCATCGTAATAGCCTGAAGAGAGCACGTAAGTGCCAATCAATATACGACGTTTAACTTCGCGTCCAAAACCTTCACCACGCGTTTTAGCGTACATTTCATTTAATGTTTTACCAGAAGCGCGATGACCAAAACGAACACCATCATAGCGTGCAAGATTAGACGATGCTTCTGCGGGTGCTATAATATAGTAACAAGGAAGCGCATATTTTGTATGCGGTAATGAAACGTCAACAATTTCAGCGCCAGCATCTTTTAACCAATCAATGCCTTCTTGCCATAATTTTTCAATGCGTTGTGGCATGCCGTCTAAACGATATTCTTTGGGAATGCCAATACGCATTCCTTTAATGTTGCCAGTTAGTGCTTTTTGAAAATTGGGGAGGGGCACATCAGCAGATGTTGAATCTTTGGGATCAAAACCTGCAATACCTTGGAATAAAAGAGCAGCATCTTCAACTGTTTTCGTTAAAGGACCTGCTTGATCCAAAGAGGATGCAAAAGCAACCATACCGTAACGTGAACATCGTCCATAAGTAGGTAAAAGACCTACAAGACCACAAAAAGCAGCGGGTTGACGGATGGAGCCACCTGTATCAGAACCTAAAGAAGCCAGACACATATTGGCAGCAACAGCTGAAGCTGATCCACCTGATGATCCGCCGGGCACTAAATTTTCTGGGGTGTTTGAGCCCTTTTTTCTCCATGGATTTTTGACTGAACCAAAATAACTAGTGATATTGGCAGACCCCATAGCAAATTCGTCCATATTTGTTTTGCCAACCATTAAGGCGCCATTTGACCATAATTTACTGGTCACCCCTGATTCATAAGGGGGTACAAAATTTTCTAAAATATGGGAGCCTGCTGTAGTTCTTGTGTCTTTTGTACAAAAAAGATCTTTAACGCCGATGGGCATCCCATCTAATAATTTAGCTTCATTCTTTTGATAGCGTTTATCTGATTCTTTTGCTTGTTGTAATGCGAGCTCTGGTGTGGGGGTAATAAAAGCATTTAAATGCTTTTGGGCATCCATTTGTTTTAAATGTGCTTCGGTAAGCTCAACAGCTGTGATTTCACCTTTTAATAATTTTTCTTTGGCGCTTGCAATTGTTAATGTGCATAATTCTGATTGTTTGGACATATTGGCTATCACCTATTCAACGACTTTAGGGACTGAAAAAAAGTCTAAAACTGTTTCTTGAGCATTTTTAAGAATATCTGAGGCATGATTGTTGGATTCAGGCGAATCTTCACGCATTCTTAAAGAATAGGAAACAGCATGATCAAGGGGTTCAACATTGCATGTGTTAACCTCATTAAGCTGTTCAATCCAGGCAACAATCTTGTTTAATTCGTCTGCAAATTGTGTTTCTTCATCATCTTTTATCTCTATTCTTGCTAGATGTGCAACTTTTTTTACGGTCTCACGGGTGATCGTCATCTTTAAAAACCTTGTCAATGGTACAAATGTTCTACACATTACCACTTTTTTTGATCAATCATCAAGTGTCAGTACGACACATTAAAGACAATGTTACGTCTATATGTTTGTAAAAAAATCCTGCATAGTTTAAATAATAAGTAGCAATTAAAAATAAGTTTCTTAGGGGAAGTTAATGAGCATTCGTACAACGCTTATAGGTATAGTCTCGGCTTTGGTCATTCTTGTTATCAGTTATTCAAGTATTTCATTTTATCATTCATACGAAACTTCACGTCTTGCCCGAGAAACAATTCAAATAAATGATATTTTAAATAATTTATTTGACAGTGCAGATGCAAGTTTTAATGCACGTGGCGGTATTATGCTTGCTTTGTCTAAAGAAGACCCTATTGCTACAGATCAAAAGAAAAAAATTGAGGATGCTCGACAAACTGCTGATGAATTATTAGAAAAAGTGATTACATCTGTTAAGTTGTTTAATGATTTTCCGGGGAGAGATGCAACTATTAATCAAATACTTAAAAACAAAGAAGAAATACGTGAGTTTTTTAAAAAAGTTGATATTGCAGCATCGCAACCACTTTCTAAAAGGGATTTGGACGTAGGTATTCATTATTTAAAATCTGTTGCGACTTTATATATTTCAATGAGTAATCTTGCTGATTTAATTAATGTGTATCTTTATGAAGAAACACCTTTTGATCATTTAGAGCAAATAAAAAGATATTTATCTTTTGTTTCTAATGAGTTGAGTGAATTAAGAGGGCGCTTTACAAAAATCATTTCGTTAGATAAAACTATCGAAAAAGAGGATTTGCGGGATTTGATGGGGCATTTGCCTGTTGCAGCGACAATGTTCAGATTAATAGAAGGATTGCTTGAAGGTCCTATTTTAAAAAAAGCGCTTTCTGAAAAGTATATAAAGCTTAAGCAATCCTTTGTTGAAAATTACCAAGTTGTTGTAGAAAAAGTATTTGAAAATGGCATTAAAGGTATTCATTATCAATTAAATGCGGACGAATGGTTTGAAAAAACTACAAAATTTTTGAGTGATGTGAGTATTTTTTCGGATCAAGTAAATGAAATAGAAAATAATTTATCTCAAAGTGACAATCAAAAATCGTTCACAAATGCAATAATTGCTGCAATTGCTCTAATCATTGGTTTTTCTTTAGCTTCGTTTGCCATTTTTGTAATTGTTAGGCGGGTTGTTAGGCCTATTGGAATATTGCAATCCAATATTAACGCTATCTCAGCTGGTGATACGACAATCCATGTTGATGTGTCGCGCAATGATGAAATTGGTATGATTGCAAAAGCATTAAATAATTTGAAGGAAATAGTTGGGAAATCTTTTCAATTGCAGCAAATGGTAGAAGAAATGCCACTCAGTATTTTGGTGGCTGACCCTCAAAAAGATTTTGCAATAAGCTATGGTAATAAATCAAGTTTAACGATGATGGAAACATTTGAACAATTTTATGGTTTTAAGTCTTCTGAATTGATAGGCACCAAAATACACCAATTTCATAAGAATCCAGACCATCAAAGAAAATTACTTTCAAATCCAAATAATCTTCCTTATAAAACACGCATAAAAATAGGAAATGATTGGGTTGATTTACAAGCGTCCGCAATATTAGATAAAAATGGTAAATATATAAGTGTAATGTCTACGTGGAATGTCGTAACGACTCAGGTAAAACTTGCTAATGATTTTGAATCTTCAGTTAAGGATGTAGTTGGATTGGTTGCATCATCGGCCAGCCAACTTAAATCATCTGCAGAAATTATGGCAAATAATGCTGAAAAGACGAATCATAATTCAAATATTGTTGCTGCGGCTTCTGAGCAAGCTTCAGCTAATGTTCAGACTGTTGCGTCAGCCGCTGAACAGCTTTCCCATTCAATTCAAGAAATAGCGCGACAAGTATCACAATCAACCCTTATTTGTACAAAAGCTGTTGGGCAAGCTAAATCAACGAATACGACGATTCAATTTTTAGCGAATGCCGTACATAAAATTGGTGAAGTTGTTAATCTAATTACAGAAATTGCAGGTAAGACTAATCTATTAGCATTGAATGCTACCATTGAAGCGGCACGTGCCGGTGAGGCGGGTCGTGGTTTTGCTGTTGTTGCATCTGAAGTAAAAGATTTAGCAAATCAAACAGCAAGGGCAACCGATGAGATTGCAGGACAGATTTTGTCGATTCAAAACTCAACAAATGATGCGGTGAAATCCATTGAAATAATTGGTTCAGTTATTTCAGAGCTTAATGATATTGCAACAAGTATATCCTCGGCTGTTGATCAGCAAGGAGCAGCGACTAAAGAAATCGCAATGAATGTTCAGCAGACAGCCCAAGGAACGCAAGAAGTGTCATCGAATATCATTGAAGTGAGTATTGCTGCTTCTGAAACAGGAAATATGGCAAGTGATGTGCTCATTGCAGCGGACGCACTTACTAATCAATCGTCAAAATTATCAGAAGAAGTTGATCGCTTTTTGAAAGAAATTAAAGCGGCGTAGGTTTTGCTTGAAATGCGACTGCTGTAGTCAATTAATGTATTGTTTTTGTAAATCTTTATTTAAAGTTAAGTGATTTTTGTTTTAAAAAACATCGCATGTTATTTATTATTTAAATCTAGAGTTATATTCCTTTGATTTTACAATATTATTTAATTTTTTATGATTCTAATCTTCGTTTATTGTCTTTTGTATTTTAATAAAAACGAATTGTATATTGTATGCAAAAATGATACAAATCATTTTTTCTTTCTAAGATCGAGGTCAATATGAAAAAATTTTGTATTCTTGTTTTTTCTTTTTTAATGTTGCTGCACCTTAAACTTTTTGCATTATTGCCTGAATTTGAACAATTATATCCAATAGGCACTATCGTCACACAAGATGATTTTTTTGATCGTTTTGAATATAAAAAGTTTATTGCTTCAGGAGGTGAATCACAGGTTTTTAAGGTTTGTGAGAAGGAAACAAATAAAGAATATGCGCTTGTTGTTTGTTCGCAGTATTATGGTATTTATAATGATTCTGATTCATACGAGGTTATTGTTCGACGCAAGTCCTTTGTTGAGCGAATGATTCAGCTTCAGAAATTTAATCCGCATCAAGCGGTTATTCATGCTTATTTTTGGATAAAAACGATGTCGTTAACGCGACAGAATGCCAAGTTGTATAGTGTTCCTGAATATTATGTTAATCGGTATAATCCTATCCCGGATGGACGATTTTTCAATGAATTAAGCTTGGATGATGTAAATACAGATAAGTTTAAATCTTTACCTGAAGAGATAAAAGGAACTTTAAATTGTTGTATGTTGCTTGAACTTGGAGAAGCTGATTTAGAGTCTGAAGAATATAAAAAAAAAGAGATAGATAAAAAATTAGAAAATCTGGTAACACAAATCTCTTGTCATTTTATAAGGCATGCAGATGTTATTCAATGTGATTATAAGCTGAGAAACCATATCTATATCAAATCTGAAAATGTATTTTATGGTGATAGAGCCATGAGTGATTACCAATATTGGCATTATGTTGTGAATGGTAAACATTTCTATATTCCAGCTCTTCCTATTGTTATTAAGCGAATTGATTATGGTGGATGGTATTTATTTATACGTGATCTTTCTAGTAATTTTAAGGAAAATAATTATTCACGTAGATTTTTTGATGATAATGATTATGCAATATATAGCGAAAAGCCAGATGTTCCAGATGATCAAATATTAGATATTTTGATGTATACGCCAGAATAAAATTTTGTGGAAGCTTGTGGATAATTATAGTAACTTCCTACGTGCCGCGAACAAGTCCTGAGAGATCCACACGAATTTAAACACAGCGAAATCTTAGGATTTCGTCGTTGCGATGAGTCGAAGACGAAGAAGCAATCTAGAAAATAGCCTTTCAAAAGTTATAAATGTTGATTTTGGGGCTGGATGCCGCACGGGTTTCTATTATTTTCAATATGTTACAGAATTATTTTGTGTGGATCTCTCAGGAATAAGTCACGGGCATATGATTACCAACAAGTATTTCAAACCATTGATATTTAAGAACTATATTTACATAGATCTCTTTACTTTACAGGACAGTTTATATTGTTATCTTAGAATTTTGTCCCATTGCCATTGTTTCCCTGGGCTCGTTGATGCAAAGCTTCATACGTAGATCCAGGGTAACAAAGATGTGTGGGCAAGTTTCTATCATAAAGATAAAAATTGCCCGTAGATTGATGGACTATTGTTTGCAGGTTTTGAATTTAAAATTAAATTCAATGCGTCGTTAAACCTCTTTCAAGATCATCCTTTGAAGCATCTGCAATGGGAAGTGCTTTTGGAGGATCTTCAGCTTCTACCCATTCAATAGGAACCAGTTTAGCGGTTAAAGCATGTGCAAGCACTTCTTTAATCGTTTTAACAGGCACTATATAAATATGATCTCTTAAAAATGATTTATTTGCATAAAGATAAGAAAAATAAGATTGTAAGTAATTCTTATAATGATAGAGAATGGAATTAAAAGTTGGCAATAATTAGCTTGATTTTTATTTTTTTATTAATTTTTTAGAATGTATTTGATTTTTTATTGATTTTATACTAAAATAATAATTATTTTTTATTAATCTAAAGGTATTGCTATGATAAAAAAGTATTTTTTTGTACTTATGTCGTTTTTTGTATTTTTTTTATCTGTAAATTATTCAGATGCAACGATTGATGAGGCTGTTAATGCTGCAAGGCCAGATAGGTCTACACCTTGGTATCTTTCTGATAAGCCAAATATCACTTTTAATGAATATTATATTTCAGCAACAGATCTTGCGTGTGGTTTTAGGGCTTTTGGATATGACTCACGCGAATCTGCTATTGATGCGATGCTTAAAGCGCTTGCTGATCAAGATCCTCGATATACAAAGCGTAATGAAAAATTACGTGAATATATAAAAAATGATTATGCAGAAAATATTAGTGTTGAAGAATATTTAAATAAAATTAAAAAAACACAATATGAGCTTCCTTTTAATGCAAATAAATTATTTCTTGACAATGATAATGTTGTAAAAAAAATCTATGAACCTCTCAATATCCCTTATACATTTATCAATGCTTTTGCCTTATTAACACATAAAAATCTTCATATTTATAATATCCATTCAAATGAAAATAAAAATATTTATTTGAGTCATTCTTTTATGCATGATAGTGGAAGTGTAAAAGAAGATTTATTTCTTTTGTGTAAAGGGATTCATTACAACAAATTAGTGCCGACGGGATATCAAGGTACAAATGCACGTGCAAAGGATGCAGAAGATAAATATCTTACAGAGTTAAGATTACGTTTAATGCAGGGAGAAGAGAATTCTAGGCAACAAGTTTCAGATATTTGCACAACATTCGTGCATGATGAGTCTGAAATTCAGCCAGAGTTAATTTTAAATAATAATGTTTCTGTTGAAAATCAAGAAATACAAGAAAATATTTTAAACAATAATATACTTCCTTCTAATCATTTAAATAATATAATATTGGATGATGACATTGACGAGCCTATTGAAGAATTTAGCGCTATTGAAATAAAAGACTTTATTCTTGGAAAAAGAAAAATGCTTCCTGATTGTACCATCGAGCAGTCTTTGATTGGTGCGTATCAACAAGCAGAAAACGTTTTTGATAAAGAAAATGCTTTATTTGTATATGTTCAGCTTTATCTTAAAAGAAATTATGTGCCGAACGCTTCTTTTGTTGAAGATTTAATAAAAAAATTGGATGTACTTATTAAAAAAAAGGGATCAAAAAGCAAAACAAAAAAACATCGTCATTATGCATCTATTTTCAAAGGACAAATTTACGTCAAAATGAATCGATTGGATGATGCTTGGCGTATATTTGCTGATTTGAACGAGAAAAAAAATAGTTTTACAAAGACATTTTGGTTGGATATGGCTGAAATGATCCTTTTGCACGACTATACGCCTGGCGGGATGAATCGTGAAGAGGCCACTAAGCTTGCTTGGGAATTGTTTAATAAAAAAGTAAATTCAAGGAATACACATCGATCAAAAAACACTAAAAAGGTAATAATAAATGATATTGTTATTGTGCCTGCTTATTATAACAGTAAAGTAAGTAACGAGCGGCGCGAAAAAGTATTGTCTGTAGTTGAGGACAGAAACAGGCAGCGCGCTACGCCGGTTCAAAATAGATTTAATCAGCCAGAATCAGTCAATAACCAGAGCGTTGTAAGCATTGATAGGCCGCAAAATATTCTAGGTAGAAAAAGAAGTGATAGGATTGATTCTCAACAAAGGGCAAATAAAAGGCAGCGTGTTGGACAAGATGAATGTGTTAATATAGAAATATCCGTCTTATCTGATGATAATAATGATACTATAATAAATAATAATCATCATCATGAATTTTTGAATGAAGAAAATATTAACGGATCCAGTGATGATTCTGTGGAGCTGGATAATTCAGTATGTTCTAGCAATTTTTTAATGCAGCTGGATGAAAATAATTTAAAAAATATAGAGTTACGTAAGCTTATTTTAGAAGGAAAGCATTATTGTTTTTTGAAAGATGGTAAGAATGCCCTTATCTGTTTTAAGAAAGTGATAATGCTTTGTGGAAGTGATTGTTTTAATGAATATTATGTTCAAGCTTTGATAGGACTTGGAAATGCCCGTGATCCAGAACGTTTGCAATCTGATTTTTATCAAAAAGCCGAAAAGATTGCCTATGAGAAGGGATTCAAACAATTAGAATGTGAGGCACTGATAGGACGTTGGAATGCCCGTGACCCTGAATGTTTGCGATATGAACTTTATCAAGATGCCGAAAAGATTGCCTATGAGAATGGGTACAAAGAATTAGAATGTGAGGCACTGATAGGACGTGGGAATGCGCGTGATCCTGAGAGGCTAAAGTGTTATCAAGAAGCTGAGAAGTTAGCACGTGAGAATGGCTATACAGAATTATTATGTCATGCGCTGATAGGACGTGGGAATGCGCGTGATCCTGAGGGGTTGCAATGCTATCAAGAAGCCGAAAAGATAGCCTATGAGAATGGGTACAAAGAATTAGAGTGTAGGGCACTCATAGGACGTGGGAATGCCCGTGATCCAGAACGTTTGCAATATGAATTTTATCAAAAAGCCGAAAAGATTGCCTATGAGAAGGGATTCAAACAATTAGAGTGTGAGGCACTCATAGGACGTGGGAATGCGCATGATCCTGAGGGGTTGCAATGCTATCAAGAAGCCGAAAAGATAGTCTATGAGAATGGGTACAAAGAATTAGAGTGTAGGGCACTCATAGGACGTGGGAATGCTCGTGATCCAGAACGTTTGCAATATGAATTTTATCAAGAAGGAGAAAAGATAGCGCGTGATCATGGGTATACAAAATTAGAGTGTGAGGCACTGATAGGACGTGGGAATGCCCGTGATCCTGAACGTTTGCAATATGAATTTTATCAAAAAGCCGAAGATATTGCGCGCAAGAATGGATACAAAAAACTTAATTATGATGCATTGATGGGGATGGGTAATTATTATTCACATGCCAAAAAACAGAATAAAGATGCTTTGTATTGCTATGAGGACGCGCTTAAGTTGAATATTTCAAGAAGTGATAATGATAAAGCGCGAAAAGGAATTGAAAGGGTTGAAAGATTTTTAAGTAGCTAGCTTTGAAGGTTACCATTGTTCTTCATTCAAAAAAATGGGGCCAGAAAGGCCCCAAATCTTTTCGTTTAAAATCATGATACTAAAATTACGATTAATGCGTCGTTAAACCTCTTTCAAGATCATCCTTTGAAGCATCTGCAATGGGAAGTGCTTTTGGAGGATCTTCAGCTTCTACCCATTCAATAGGGACCAGTTTAGCGGTTAAAGCATGTGCAAGCACTTCTTTAATCGTTTTAACGGGTATTATTTCCATATGATCTTTCACATTGTTTGGAATATCCGCTAGATCTTTTTCGTTCTCGTATGGAATAATCACTTTTTTAATGCCGCCTCTAAGCGCTGCCAGTAATTTTTCCTTTAATCCGCCGATCGGTAAGACCCGTCCACGTAAAGTGATTTCACCTGTCATTGCAATATCTTTGCTCACGGGGATACCTGTAAGCATGGATACGATGGAGGTACACATTGCAACACCTGCAGAAGGACCGTCTTTAGGGGTCGCGCCTTCTGGCACGTGAATATGGATATCGCTACGTTCAAAGATCGTTGGTTTGATACCAAATTCAACAGCTTTTGCACGGACATAGCTGATAGCTGCTTGAACGGATTCTTGCATCACATCACCTAATTTACCGGTAATGGTTGTTTTGCCTTTACCAGGCACACGAATAGCTTCAATTGAAAGAAGATCGCCGCCAACTTCAGTCCAAGCAAGGCCTGTTGTGACACCCACTAAATCTTCAAGTTCTGCGCGGCCATAATCATATTTTTGGACGCCTGCAAACTTTTCAAGATTATCTTGTTCAATCTTAAGTTTTTTGATTTCGTTCAGTGTAATTTCTTTAACAGCTTTTCGCGTTAAATTAGCAAGTTCACGTTCTAAATTACGAACGCCTGCTTCACGTGTGTAATAGCGAATAAGATCACGTAAAGCGCCTTCAGAAATTTCCCATTCTTTGGGTTTAAGACCGTGCATTTCAACTTGACGCGGAATCAAATGTTGTATCGCAATTTCAACTTTTTCGTCTTCTGTATAGCCAGGAATACGAATGATTTCCATGCGATCTAAAAGGGCAGGGGGAATTCGCAAACTATTGGCTGTTGTGACAAACATGACATCTGACAGATCGTAATCAAGTTCAAGATAATGATCGTTGAATGTGTTGTTTTGTTCGGGATCTAAAACCTCAAGCAAAGCAGAGGCTGGATCACCGCGCCAATCGGCACCAATCTTGTCTATTTCATCTAATAAAAATAATGGATTAGATGATTTTGCCTTTTTCATCCCTTGGATAATTTTACCAGGCATTGACCCAATATAAGTACGTCTGTGGCCTCTGATTTCAGCTTCGTCACGCACACCACCCAATGATATACGCACAAAATTACGACCTGTGGCACGTGCAATGGATTTGCCTAAAGATGTTTTACCAACGCCAGGCGGTCCAACGAGACATAAAATAGAGCCACGCATTTTTTTAACACGTTGTTGTACAGCAAGATATTCAAGGATGCGATCTTTAACTTTTTCAAGTCCAAAATGATCTTCATCCAATATTTTTTGTGCTTCTTTAATATCGCTTTTAACTTTTGTCGATGCTTGCCAAGGAATAGATAACAGCCAATCAAGGTAATTCCTTACAACGGTGGCTTCAGCTGACATCGGGCTCATATTACGAAGTTTTTTAACTTCTGATATTGCTTTTTCTTTGGCTTCTTTGCTGAGCTTCGTTTTTTTGATTTTATCTTCAAGTTCTGCAATTTCGTCTTTGCCTTCTTCGCCTTCGCCCAATTCTTTTTGAATAGCTTTCATTTGCTCATTCAAATAATATTCTTTTTGGGTTTTTTCCATTTGGCGTTTAACGCGGTTACGAATGCGTTTTTCAACCTGCATCAAGCCGATTTCGCTCTCCATAAGACTATAAACACGTTCGAGTCTTTTGCTTACTTCAAGATCTTCAAGGAGTGATTGTTTTTCAGAAAGCTTCACGACCAAATGAGAAGAAATAGTATCAGCAAGTTTACTTGGATCGTCGATTTGATTGACCACAACCAGAATTTCTGGTGGGGTTTTGCGATTCAGCTTGATATATTGTTCAAATTGACCGACAACAACGCGTTTTGTTGCTTCTAATTCGTTGATATCACCTATTTCTTCAGAAAGTGAAATGACTTCTGCTTCGAAATGGTCTTTATTGGGAATAAATTTTTGTACTTTAGCGCGTTCTCTACCTTCAACGAGCACTTTTACAGTGCCATCAGGTAATTTCAATAATTGTAAAATGACGCCTAATGTTCCAATTTGATAAAGATCTTTTTCCTCGGGCTCTTCAAGTGTCGCATCTTTTTGTGCAAGAAGAAGAATGTTTTTTTCTTCGCGCATTGCAACTTCAAGTGCACGAATTGATTTTTCGCGTCCCACAAAAAGGGGTACAATCATATGAGGGAAAACGACGATATCCCTTAATGGCAAAACTGCTATGCCAGAAGTTTTGAGAGATGTTTTAGCCATTTGAACCTCTTTCATTTATGGTGTCATATAAAGATTAGGATATATCCAATCCTGCTCCTCCTTATTTATGGACTGATTTTGGGTTTTCAAGCAAGGGCTTATGGATATTTTATTAAAGAAAAAGGCATCATCAGCGTTATTTTTGCAAAAAACGTCGATGATACCTTGTTTTGAGTCAACAAATTTTATTTTTTAATCTGTTGTGGATGAACGCTGCCTTTGAATTCTACAGGTTCACTTGTAGTTTTTGTTTTGCGACGCTCGTCTTTATCATCACTATATAAAGAATCATAAGAAGTCGTTGATGGTGGATTGTCGCTTGTGCCATGCGTCCAACCTTCTCTGTTTTGGAAATAGGCGCTTCTTACACTTGCGTAATAATCAAGAGATCCTCTTTTGAAGTCATCAAGTTCTTCGATATAACGTGAACGATCGTCAATACCTTCTGGAACTTCACGTGCGAGCGTCCAGTAAGAATCACCGTTAAGGATGAGGATGAGATTTAAGGGGTCCATAATATAATCGACAGCACGACCTACGCCATCTCTGAAGTTTGATGGGCCTCTGAATGGAAGCATAAGATAGGGGCCGTTTTGAACACCCCAAGAGGCAAGCGTTTGGCCAAAATCATGACGTTTATAAGGTATATTCCAGTAGCTACAAACATCATATAAGCCACCGATCCCTAATGTGCTGTTGAGTACAAATCGGCTAAATGCACGACCAGCTGCTTTGAATTCGCCTTTTAATAAAGCATTTGCAAAATTGTTAGGCTCGCGTAAATTTTGGAAAGCATCTCTGAATCTGTTGCGGAGTTGGTACGGGAAAATGCCTCTGTAAAGTCCTGCTGCAGGTCTTGCAAGAAGTGTATCAAATTGATCGTTAAAGACAAAGATTGCTTTGTTTAACGGACGCAATGGATCACGATCAGGATTTATTTTTTCAGACATAGGCATATCGATATGCGCTGTGTTCTTATGTGTACAACCGGCTGATAATATTACTGACGTGCAAAAAATGGATGTTTTAATAAGTCTTAGAACTTTTGACATGATTTCCAATCCCGAATTCCGAAACACTCTGTTTATCGAACTTAACATAGTAAAATTAATATGTTCAATCAATTTATCTTGTTGTTTTTATCTGCCAAAAACATTGTGGTAAAGGCAATACATATTTTTTTCGGAACCTCTAATTTATATGCACTTTTATTGCCTAGGCCTTGTAAATTTTAGAGGTTTTGTTTTAAAGTATATTCAATGAAAATTGTTAGAAAAAAGGTTGTTTAATAGTGCATTTTTCTTTTGAAATGTTTCCACCGCACTCACATCAACAACATATTGAATTTATGTCTATGTTTGAAGACATTGATTTTATGAAACCGAATTTTATTTCCATAGGGCAATCACCCATTGAAAATATATATCGTGATGCTTTTATTTTTGATGTGAAACAAAAATTCAATTTAAATGTCTGTCCACATCTTACATGCGTTTCGATGTCTAAAGATAAATTGATTGAATTGGTTAAAAAATATTGGGAAAAAGATATTCATTATATTCTTGCGTTACGAGGTGATTTTCCTAAAGATCATGCGTTAAGCAATGATCATTTTATATATACTAAAGATTTTATTAAGGTGCTGAAAAATATTGCACCTTTTGAAATCATCGTGGCAGGATACCCTGAAAAACATCCCGAGATCGCGACGATAGAAGAAGATATATTGTATTTAAAGCAAAAAATTGATGCAGGTGCCACAGCAATTATTACGCAATTTTTTTTTGATAATGAGGCATTTTTAAAGTATAGGGATCAGGTCGAAAAAGCAGGTATTCATGTGCCGCTTATACCAGGTATTATTTCAATGACTAATATTGAAAAAATAAAGAAATTGTCGGAAAGATGTAATGTCGATATGCCCATTTGGTTGGTAGAAAAATTTCAAACAATAAATCCTGTAAAATATGTTGAAGAGTTTTTATTGAAACAATGTGATGTTTTATTAAAAGAAGGCGTTAAGGGGTTGCATTTTTATACCTTGAATGATCCTTCTTTATCAATCAAGATATGTAAAGAATTAGGAATACGAGGGTAAAAATGATTGATAATTACCCACCTTATGGGCAAATTCGTCGTCAAGTCTGCGCTTCCAGTGCTCATGTACTTAAGTACATTCCGCGCCGGTTCTCACCTTTTCTAGACTTTGCCACATAATCTGAGTAATTAATGTTCAAACATATGGAGAGATATATGATTGATTATGATGCATTTGCAAAAGTTGATATTCGGTCGGGTGTGATTGTTAAAATCGAACCATTTGAGCGTGCAAAAAAACCTGCTTTTAAGGTTTGGGTTGATTTCGGGTCTGTTATTGGGACTAAACAAAGCTCGGCACAAATTACGCAAAATTATGAGCCTGATACATTATTGGGTCGTCAGGTTTTAGGTTGTATAAACTTAGGTGCAAAAAATATTGCTGGTTTTCAGTCTGAATTTTTACTTCTTGGGTTTGAAGATCAAAAAGGCGCAATTTCTTTGGCCACAATCGATCCAAAAGTTCCAAATGGGCAGAAAATGTGTTAATGCTTTAACACCATATTATTAAGCCTTGAGTGAATGATGAATTTAAAATCTATCGGATATGTTTCTTTTTTTTTAATGATGCTTATCGATTTTTTTGTATATCCAATGTTAGCAAAATCATTTTTTTTGCCTAACCTTGCATTTTTGTTTATATTTTTAACAATATTTTGTTTTTATAATCATTTTTTTATATTAACAATTATTGTGATGCAGTTTGTGTCAGAACTACTTTTTTATGAAAGTTATGGTTTTAAGACTTCTTTGATGATTGCTTTTTTGATTTTGTGTGAAAATGTTTATGCAAAAGCAAAGCTGATAGATTTTTTTAGTCTTTGGCAAAAATTCATGTATCTTATGATATTATTTTGTTTTTTTGAATCTAGTGTAAATTTTATTATTCAAAAACAATTTTTATCATTCTATGAATGTTTATTAAATTATATAACAAGTGTTTTATTTTTTCCGATTGCTTATTCCTTAATGTGTTCTTTTCAACGTAACCCTGAACATTTCAGAGAATAGTGATTTTTAATGTCTATTGATAAACTTCAAAAAGAATTATTGACAAGGAGATCATTGTTATTAGGTGCAGGGAAAATTGGTCTTTTATCAATGTTGCTTGGTAGGTTGTTTTATCTACAAATTATTGATGGTAAGAAATATAAAACATTGGCCGATGAAAACAGAATATCAACGAGGCCCTTATTGCCAGAGCGTGGCATGATTGTTGATCGTTTTGGTAAACCATTGGCAATGAGCCATGAAAGTTATCGATTGCTTTTTATGCCTGATCAAATGACTTATTTTAAAGAATCTTATCAGGTTTTAAAAGAAGTTATTAAAATTGATAAATCTTATGAAGAATTGTATAAAAAACTTAGATTAAAGCAAAATTTCCCTTTACTATTAGTGGAAGATTTATCGTGGGAAGATGTTATTAAAATTGAAACAAAAATAGCCGATTTACCGGGTGTTTTAATTGATAAATATAAAAAAAGACAATATGTGAACGGTCCCGCTTTATGCTCTATTTTAGGGTATATAGGTCCTATGTCACAAGAAGAGCAGGACAAAAATAATTTTTGTTCACCAGAACAACGTATTGGTAAATCAGGTATTGAAAAACAATATGATGCTTTATTACAAGGTGAATTTGGATATAAAACAGTAGAGGTCAATGCGCGTGGTCGTGTCGTGCGTGAACTTGAAACATCTTTGCCTAAAAAAGGGCAATTGATGACACTTACACTAGATTATGATCTTCAAGAATTTACGTATCAACGATTGGGCGATATGCCAGCGGCATCCGTGACCCTCAATGCAAAAAATGGCGAGATTTTGAGCCTGGCCTCAAGTCCTGGTTATGATTCACATTTATTTTTAAATGGTATTAGAACAGATGATTGGAAAAATCTATCGACTGATATGTATTCGCCGCTCATTAATCGCGTTATTGCAGGCAATTATGCACCTGGTTCCATTTTTAAAATAGTCGTAACGCTTGCAGGTCTTGAAAAAAATGTAGTGTCTCCTACAGAACGTATTTCGTGTAATGGACATGTAGAATGCGGCAATCATAAGTTACATTGTTACACTTCACATGGCTCTCTTAATTTGGTTGATGCATTGCAACGTTCTTGTGATGTTTATTTTTACACTATTGCTGATCGTATAGGCGTAAAATCGATTGTTGATATGGCTAAGAAATTGGGGCTCGGTGATGTGACTGGCATTGACATACCTGGTGAAAAAGCAGGGCTTGTTCCAGATGCAGCATGGAAAAGAAAAAAATATAAACAGCCTTGGCATAAAAGTGAAACAATGATGATGGGCATTGGCCAAAGTTATTTATTGGCAACACCGCTTCAATTAGCGCTTATGATGACACGCATTGTAAGTGGTAAATGTATTAATCCAAAACTTCACCAAGACAGTGTTGAAGAAGGCATCATTAAGCCAAAGGCTTACCAAGTTTTTGAACCACTTAATATTTCAGAAAATTCCCGCAAAATTGTTTTAGATGCCCTTAATAAAGTAACAAACATAGAAGGGGGGACGGGTTATAAAGCAAGGATTACACAAAAAGGTTTCGAAATGGCTGGTAAAAGTTCGACAACGCAGGTGAAACGTATTTCGCTCGAGGATCGTAAAAAGGGGCTTCATAAAAGTAAAGATAGACCTTGGCAGGATAGAGAACATGCAATGTTTGTGGGTTATGCGCCCGTGCATGATCCTCAATTTGTAACCTTTACGCTTATCGAACATGGTGGTGGTGGTGGTTCTGTTGCGGCACCTGTTGTGCGTGATATTCTTTTGAAAGCACAAGAACTTTCAAAATTAAAGACAGACCAAGGACAAGGAAATGTCTAAGCATTATTTTTCAAAAACAGAGCATAGTTTTTGGTATAAGATCAAACAAATTTCACTTCCTTTTGTTTTTGTTATTCTTTCGATTGCATCTATTGGTATTTTAATGCTTTATTCTGCAGCCAATGGTGAGTGGGACCCATGGGCATCGACACAACTTGTTCATTTAAGTATTGCTTTAGTGGCTTTTGTTATTGTGACTTTTATAGATACTCATTTTTGGTATAAATGTGCCTACTTATTATATGCTTTCGCACTGATTTTGCTTCTAGCTGTTGAAATTAAAGGTTATATAGGCATGGGGGCACAACGTTGGATTAAAATTGGTGTTCTTAATATTCAACCTTCCGAAATTATGCGTGTTGCCGTTATTCTTGCAATAGCACGTTACTATCATAATGTTCATATACATCAAGCACGCTATATAGCAACATTGATTGTGCCTCTTACATTATGTCTTATCCCTGTTGCGCTCGTCATGAGGCAGCCAGATCTTGGAACTGCTCTTATTATCTTGTCAGTTGGTGTTGCGCTTGTTTTTTTATCAGGTGCTGCCAAAAGATTGTTTGTGGGGGCTAGTGTAATGATTGCAGGATCTATTCCTATTGCATGGCATTTTCTTCGACCCTATCAAAAAGAGCGTATTTTGACATTTCTGGATCCAGAACGCGATCCATTGGGAACGGGATATCACATTATACAATCAAAAATTGCTTTAGGGTCAGGTGGTTTGACAGGTAAGGGTTTTTTAGAAGGATCGCAATCTCACCTAAACTTTTTGCCTGAAAAACAAACAGATTTTATTTTTACTATGCTTTCAGAAGAATTTGGTTTTATCGGTGGTGCGAGTGTTATTTTTTTGTATTTTCTAATAATTGCTTATGGATATAAAGTTGGATTAACGGCTACAACGCAATTTTCAAGATTAACTGCTTTGGGGATGACAACAGGTTTTTTCTGTTATGTCTTTATTAATATGGCGATGGTTATGGGGATATTGCCCGTGGTTGGAGAGCCCCTGCCGCTTTTATCTTACGGTGGGGCATCTTTGGTAACGACCTTTATTTCATTGGGATTTATTATGAATGCGCGTATTCATGATAAAGTTTAACGAATAGATCTAAATTCGTTAGTGGCAATCACTAATTCTTTTGCAAGGCCTGCTTCAAAAGCAGAATGTCCAGAATCATCAGCAAAGATTAGTTTGGAATTGGTCATTCTTTGTTTTAATTTATAAGCCGTGATGGGGGGGCAGACAATATCGTAACGACCATGAACAATAATGGTTGGAATATCTTTGATCTGATCTAAATTTTCAAGAATGGGCGCGTCTTTAATGAAAAAGTCATTATAAAAATAATGCGCCTCAATCAAAGCAGGTGCTAAATAATCAGAAGAACTTTTATCTATTTTGCTGACAGGCACTAGTGAAACACAACGATTTTCGTAATTATGCCAAGCGAGTGCTGCTGGTAGATGAATTTTAGGATCTGTATTTTTAAGGCGATTGTAAAAGTTTTCAAGATAATTATCACGTTCTTTTTCAGGTAGAAAGCTCATGAAGTCAATGCCAGCCTCTGGGTTAAATTTACCCATACCAGTAAAGAACCATTCTGTTTCATCGTGCTCGCCTAAAAATACGCCGCGTAATATAAAAGCTTTGATGCGATTGGGGTAATCAATACCGTAGCATAAAGCAAGCGTGCTTCCCCAAGAGCCGCCAAAAAGAATCCAAGAATCAACCTTGAAGAAAATTCTTAATTTTTCAATATCATCAATTAAATCTTTTGTTTGGTTGTTTTTAATTGAGGCATGAGGTGTCGATTTACCGGCACCACGCTGATCAAAAAGAATAATACGATAATGATCTGGATCAAAAAATCTTCGATGATCTTCTGTACAGGAGTATCCAGGCCCACCATGAAGGAATAGGATTGGCACACCTTCAGGATTACCGCATTCTTCCCAAAAAAGTTGATGGTCATCACCTACAGGGAGAAATCCAGTACGGTATGGTTCAATCGGTGGGTATAAAATTTCGTTGATCATTGTATTTCTTTCTTGGCCTTTCTAACGTAAGACATTATTATAGTTTAATATAAAACATTTTTTAAGTCAGTTCAACTGACTTTTTTTTTACAATAAAAAAAAATCTAAATGTCTATCGATTATTGATGTTTTTTTAGAAATTTGATTAATTGTTAAATAAAAAACTTAAATAAAGTATATTGTTCTGTTTTTTTATTTAAGTGAAAAACTTCAGATTTTAATTTGCAGGCAGTTATTTGTAAATTAAAATTCAAAGATCCTTGTATCCTGTGATTGCGTAATAAGAAAAGTTAAATTATGATGATCAAACTTAGATTCACTCACATTTTGAGGTGCTTAATATTATTTAGGTTTCTCTGATGGTTCTTCAGCTTTAGGAATGAAAGAATGGAAAACGCAATTTGGCAGCCAACACAAGAACAAATTAAAAAGTCAAATCTGCGTTATTTTATGTCTTTTGTAAATCAACGGCGTCATACTGATTTTGAAGATTATGCACAATTATATAAATGGTCTATTGAGTGTCCTGATTTTTGGTCAGATTTGTGGGATTTTTGTAAAGTTGTGGGTGATAAAAGTGGTCCTGTTTTATCAGGGGATGGCACTATTTTAGGTTCGACTTGGTTTTTGGCGTCAAAACTTAATTTTGCTGAAAATTTATTAAGACGAAGGGACACGCAAAAAGCACTTGTTTTTTGGGGTGAAAATCGTGTTAAAAAACATATTAATTATCAAGAATTATATGACGAAACATCAAAATTTAGAACATATTTAGAAAATAATAACATCGGTATTAATGATCGTATTGCTGCTTTTATGCCGAATATGCCTGAAACAATTATCGCCATGTTGGGTGCAAGTTCAATGGGCGCTGTTTGGTCATCTTGTTCGCCAGATTTTGGCATTGAAGGTATTGTTGATCGTTTTGGCCAAATTGAGCCAAAAATACTTATCGCCGTGGATTCTTATGTTTATAATGGCAAGCTTATTGATTGTTCCGATAAAATTTTAGCGCTTTTAGATCGATTACCTTCCTTAAGTAAAATTCTTATTGTTAATTATATGGGGAATGCATCAATTGTTGAAAAATTGCAACATCATCCTAAAATCGAATTTTGGTCAGATATTGTAACCCCTTTAGAATCAAACGAGATTATATTCGAACGTTTTGATTTCAATCATCCGCTCTATATTATGTTTTCGTCTGGGACAACAGGTGTGCCAAAATGTATTGTGCATGGGGCAGGGGGAACGCTTTTACAGCATTTGAAAGAACATCAATTACATTGTGACGTTAAAAAAGATGATCGTCTTTTTTATTTTACAACTTGTGGGTGGATGATGTGGAATTGGCTTGTAACAGGTCTTGCGTCCCAGGCTTGCTTGCTTTTATATGATGGATCACCTTTTTTTCCTAAGGGTAATATCTTATTTGATTTGGCACAAAGCGAAAAAATGACGCATTTTGGATGTTCAGCTAAATATATTGAAGCCCTGAAAAAAATACATTTAAAACCCATTGATAGTTACCATTTGATGTCGTTGCGTATGATGATGTCGACAGGATCGCCTTTGGTGCCCGAATCTTATGATTTTGTGTACACTAATATCAAGGAAGAAATTTGTTTGGCTTCTATTTCGGGTGGCACTGATATTGTTTCTTGTTTTGCCTTGGGCTGTCCTATTTTGCCGGTGTATCGTGGTGAATTGCAAGTCCGTGGTTTGGGTATGGCAGTAGACGTGTTTGATGATGAGGGTAAATCCATTGTCGGACAAAAAGGGGAGCTTGTTTGTACGAAACCATTTCCAGCAAGGCCTTTATATTTCTGGAATGATCCAGACGGTGAAAAATTTAAGAATGCTTATTTTAAATCTTTTCCTAATTTATGGGCGCATGGTGATTATGTTGAATTAACCAAACATCAAGGTATGATTTTTTATGGGCGATCGGATGCTGTTCTGAATCCAGGGGGTGTGCGTATAGGGACAGCAGAAATTTATAGACAGGTTGAACAAATTGACGATGTGCTAGAAAGTTTGGCGATTGGACAAGATTGGCATGGTGACGTACGTGTTGTTTTATTTGTAAAACTTAAAGAAGGTAAAAAATTAGATGTAAATTTGGTTGACCTTATTAAAAATATGATTAAATTGAATGCATCGCCACGTCATGTGCCTTCAAAAATCATCGAAATTGCCGATATTCCAAGAACAAAAAGTGGCAAAATTGTAGAGCTTGCGGTGAGAGATATTGTTCATGGTCGAATTGTTAAAAACAAGGAAGCTTTGGCAAATCCGGAAGCACTTGATTTGTACGAAAATATTACTGATTTACAATCTTAAGGTTTGTTTTTAAATGCGCTTTCTATCATATGTTTTTTTTATTGTTTGTTTTTCGTCTGTTGTTGATGCAGCGCCTACTACAAAAAATTTAGCTTCTAAAGCTGTAGTTTCTAAAAGTGTTTCTTCTAAAAATGCCCCTTCTAAGAATATAGTTCAGAAAAAACGTGAAAATAAAAAAGAAGAGCCTGTAAAATTAATTGGACAATATAAGGATTGGATTGTTCAAGAATTAGTGGATAAAGGCAAAAGACAAGCCTATATGATTGGATCCCCTAAAAAATCGACAGGTAAATATGATAAAAGAGGTCAAGTCTATCTTTTAATTTCAAGACAAGGTGATCTGAAAACTGGTAAAGATATCGTAAGCTTTGCAGCGGGTTATACCTATAAAGCGAATGCTCAAGTCGACTTTATTTTTCAAGATAATAAAAAATTTACCTTTTTTACCCAAGGGGAGCGCGCTTGGGCACCCGATGATAAAACAGATAAGGCGATGGTTGAGGCCATGAAAAAAGGGTCGTTGATTAAAATTAAAGGTAAATCAACAAAAGATACATTGACCGAAGATGAAATATCTTTAGCAGGGTTTCTTGCTGCTTATAAAATATATTTAGAGAAAAATAAATAATAAATAGATTTATAATATGTCCAATTAAATTCCATAAGGTCGCAACTTATACTGGATATGTACTAAATTTATCTATTTTTGAAATGAATTAAAACATTTATTTATTAAATGAATAATAACTTATCCAAATTTTTCTTGTAAAATATCAATAACATCTTGAATGTATTTTTCTTCTTCGATTATTAGAAGAATTGTATCATCGCCTGCAATAGTGCCAATAAGTTTTTTCATTGAACCTTCAATATAGGGGTTAAGCGTATAATTTTTATCAATTTGGATGGCAACAGCATTAGCTTGCCCGGGGTCTGTGTGAAGAACTACAAGATTTGGTTTTGAAACTTTGATACCAATTATTTTGGGTGTTTGCCACTGCGTTTCTTCAATTTTTTTGTAACTTGCGCCAATTTTTTGAATATTAAGTTTTTTAAGTTTACGCGAAATGGTTGCTTGAGGGATAATATGCCCTTTTTCTTTTAAGAAAGTTTGCAGCTGACTTTGTTCATGAATTTCATTGTTGGTGATAAGTTGCAAAATTAGAAAATCGATATTGTCAGAACTCATTTTAAACTCCCTTTTATGAATAATATTCACTTTTATGAATATATACTCTTTCTGCTTGACAAAAGCAATCAATGAATATATATTCACTATATTGAATAAATATGCAAGATGAGGCTATGATGAAAAAATTAATGTTTTTGGGACTTATTTTAGGGCTTTCGGCCTGCCAGAAAGATAAAGATGAAAATGTAATACGGGTTGGAATGTCTGCTGATTATCCACCTTTTGAATATATGGAAAAAGGCAAGCTGGTAGGTTTTGACGTTGATCTTGCCGAACAAATAGGTAAAGAGCTCAATATGAAAATTGAATTCAAGGAAATGTCTTTTAATAGTTTGATTCCGGCTTTACAAAAAGATCATATCGATGTTGTGATGGCGGGGATGACAGCGACCGAAGAACGGTTAAAGGAAATTGATTTTTCTGATATTTATTTCAATGATCAACTGGCCTATATTTTTAGAAAAGATAAGCAAGTAGATTCGTTGGAAAATCATTCGATGGGCGTTCAATTGAGCAGTACAATGGAAGTTTGGGCTAAGAAAAAGTATGGGGATGCTGCAAATATTGTACCGCTCGATAGTAATAATATGTTGGTAGAAGCTTTAAAAACAGGCAAAATTGATACTGTTATTATTAGCGAACCTCAAGCTAAAGCCTTTACAAAAGCTAATCCAAATCTTGGTTATAAAATAATTGGGTTTATTGATAATGGATGTGGCATTGCAATGCGTAAACAATCGCCTTTAAAAGAAAAGATTAATTTAGCGCTTAAAAACCTAAAAGAAAAAAAAGTAATGGATGAATTGACTAAAAAATGGATTGATACAAATGTACAGTGATATTCTTTATATTTTGGGGGGCGTGGGTGTCACGCTCCAATACACGATTGTGTCCTTATTAATAGGTTTTTCGCTTGGTATTTTATTAGGCATCTTAAAATTTTTAAGCAAAAGACCTTACTTGATTAATTTTTTTATTTCTGTTTTTAGGGGGACGCCGCTTTTACTCCAATTAAGTTTTGCTTATTTTGTGTTGCCCGAACTTATTGGTTTTAATTTAAGTGTTTTTGAAGCAGGTATTTTAGCGCTCGGGTTGAATTCTGCAGCTTATATGACTGAAATTATTTGGGCAGGGATAAAAAGCATCCCTAAAGGACAATTTGAAGCCGCTAAAACCCTTCATATTTCATCTTTTTTAATGTGGAAAGATATTATTTTGCCGCAAGTGCTTAATCGCATGATGCCAGCTTTGGCGAATGAAGTGATCACTCTTTTGAAGGAAACAGCGCTTATTTCGGTAATTGGTGAAGTCGATATTATGCGTCGCGCGCAATATTTAGCAGCTGAACAATTTAATTATTTTAAACCCTTATGTATTGCAGGTCTGTCTTATTATTTATTGGTTCAAATTTTAACGTTTATATTTAATTATATTCAAAAAAGGTGGCATTATGCTTAAGCTTCAAAATGTATCCAAGCATTTTAATGACCAAACGATCTTAGATAATATCAGTCTCACGATCGAAAAAGGGTCCATTGTAGGGCTTATGGGGCCATCAGGATGTGGTAAATCAACACTTTTAAGATGTATCCAGGGTTTTGAATCTTATGATAAAGGTTCGATTCTGTGCCAGGAAAAAGTGTGTTTGATATTACAAGATTTCCAATTATTTCCGCATATGAATGTGCTTGATAATATTACCTATGGCATGAGGCATGTCTTGAAAATACCGAAGAAACAAGCGGAAATTGAAGCGCTTAGCTTACTTAGAGAGCTTGGTCTTGAGGATAAAGCAAAAGTTATGCCGCATACTTTGTCAGGCGGGCAGAAACAACGTGTGGCGATTTTGCGGGCAATGGCATCGAAAGCTGATTTATTATTGCTCGACGAGCCAACATCAGCCTTGGACGCGCAATCAATTGGCGAGGTTGTTCAATTGATCAAAAAATTAAACGCGATGGGTTTGACGCTTTTGGTTGTGTCGCATGACGAGTTGTTTTTAAAAATGATTACAACGACGATATATGGGTTGAAGCAAGGTGCATTGCTTGAACAGAATTAGAGGTAAGGGAAACATATTGAAAAGAATAGAAACCTGTCGTTGCGAGTAGCGAAGCTGCGCGGCAATCCAGTTCTAAAATCAACATTTATAGCTTTTAAAAGGCTATTTTCTGGATTGCTTCTTCGTCTTCGACTCATCGCAACGACTAAATCCTAGGATTTCGCTGTGTTTAAATTCGTGTGGATCTCTCAGGGACAAGCCGCGGGAC
>JAUXUR010000061.1 GCA_030680745.1 Alphaproteobacteria bacterium | reverse complement strand
ATTATATTCTTTATTTACTTATGGTATTGATTTTATAAAAAATAATATTTCATTTGAAAAAATAAATCGATGTAATTATGTTAATTTTTTGCTAGCATTTGTTATAGATTTAATTGGTTAAAAGTGTCGTGTACTATGGTTTTGTATATTTAATTTTATTTTATCAAAAAACAATTAATATTTTATTAATAATAAATTCATTTTATAGATTAATTTTATAAAACAAAAATACATCTTTTTATTAAATATATTACTTTTATAAAACAAACTTTGTTGTGTATACATTAATAAAATTATTCAAACAAATATATACGTGAAAAACACTTAGATTAAAATTTTTATGGAAAAGTTTTATTGCAAAAACTCTTAAATTAACGACATAAAAAAGAGCTAATCCAGAAAAATATCACTGCGGAATATAGTAAATAAACGTAAAAAATACAATTAAAAAGTAATAGTCAACAACAATCTGCGTTTTCTTCAACTCATGAAAATTAATTTAGAAAATAATATTTTAAACATCTTTAATTTTTATATATATTTTTTTATTACATAATACATTTTATGTATAGTTATAATAATTTTATTGATTTTTACTTAGAATTAATTTAAAATATATTTATTATTAAAATTTTAGCGGGTTTGTTGTGTATAGAATATTATCATTTCTTTTTCTTGTTTCTTTTTTACTTTCATCGCCCTCTCATTCATGGAATCCTCTTGAGGGATCTGAAGAAGATGAAGATGTAGATATGTCATTTTCCTCCCAGCCTGAGGACATTGAAAAAAAGGATCCTGAAGAGTTAGAAGAAGTAAATTCCCATAAGGCAAAAAAACGCCCCATAAGCGCACTTTACGAAAATGGTGATGGAAGAGAAGAACCCGTTAAGAGACGACGTCTGAATTCAGATATAGGAAATGTAAGTATATCAGAGGAACCTATTAGTCATTATTCAGAAGCTTCACAAAACCTTGAGGGAAATGTGTCTGCAGATCGCCCTATTTATTCTCTTGATAATTTACCTGCTGAATTAATAGTACACATTACAAATTTCCTTCCCACAGATGATCAAAAAAAATTCTCCCTTATGTCCAAGAATATCTATGCAAGCCTACTGCCAAAAGAAGTCGTTTATCGTGAAAATTCATCTGTTTTACTGAAAAAAGAAATTGAACTTTCGACTAGAAAAGGTTTTTTAGAAAACCACAATGCTTTGAAATTAAAATTGGAAATTAAGCCTCAAACCGAAAAAGAATGGAATGCCCTAGGAAAAAAATTTCCTTTTATTAAAGAATTGCATATAAGTGATATTCCTCTATCAAAAAACGATCTTATTTCACTATGTAAATCTTTTTATAACATAAGATTACTTAGTTTACAGAAATGTTTAATTGACGTTGAAGGTTTGGCCGTTATTGCTGAAAGCGAGAATATGAAGAATTTGGAAACGCTTCATATTGTGGGTAATTCTATGAGTGCCGTTGAGAATAATATAATTCGCGCTGACGGCGCTAAAATTATTGCTAGAAGCTCTCATATGGCTAATTTGAGAGAGCTTAATCTTGGTGTGAATATCATTGGGGCTGAAGGCGCTCAAGCTATTGCTACAAGTCCGCATATGGCCAATTTGAGAAAGCTTAATCTTAGCAATAATCAAATTGGTGATGCAGGGGCTCAATCTATTGCTATAAGCCCGTATATGGCTAATCTGACTGAGCTTAATCTCTGGGGTAACATTATTCATGATGCAGGAGCTCAAACTATTGCTACAAGTCCGCATATGGCTAATCTGACTGAACTTAATCTCAGGGATAATCTTATTCATGATGCAGGGGCACACTCTATTACGACAAGTCCATATATCACTCATTTAAGAAAGCTTAATCTCCGGGGTAATAAAATTGGTCTTATAGGGGCTCAAGCGATTGCTACAAGTATGTATATGGCTCATTTGAGAAAACTTGATCTTGGGTTCAATAAAATTGGCGCTGAAGGCGCTCAAGCGATTGCTGCAAGCCCGTATATGCCTAATCTGATTAAGCTTAATCTCTGGGGCAATGGAATTGGTGATACAGGCGCTCAAGCTATTTCTGCAAGCCCATATATGGCTAATCTGACTGATCTTAATCTCAGAGGTAACCTTATTCATGATGCTGGGGCTCAAGCGATTGCTACAAGTCCGCATATGGCTAATCTCAGAAAACTTAATCTTGGACTTAATAAAATAGGTGATACAGGCGCTCAAGCGATTGCTACAAGTCCGTATATGGCTAATTTGAATAAGCTTATTCTCTGGGATAATCAAATGGGTGATGCAAGCGCTCAAGCGATTGCTACAAGTCCGCATATGGCTAATCTGAGAAAACTTGATGTTGGAGTTAATAAAATGGGTGATGCAGGCGCTCAAGCGATTGCCACAAGTCCATATATGAGCCATTTAAGGGAGCTTCTTCTCTACAATAATACAATTCATGATGCAGGCGCTCAAGCGATTGCTACAAGTCCATATATGAGCCATTTACAAGTGCTTAATCTCGACAATAATAAAATGAGTGATATTGGTGTTATAGCCATTGCTGAAAGCATGTATTTAAGAAATTTAAGAAAGCTGACTCTTAATTATAATAACATTACTAATTCAAGTGTTATTGCTATTGCCGATAGCTTGCATTTGAAGAATTTGAAGGAGCTTGGTATCACGTCCAAAACAATTCGACATTCATTTTTAATAGCTATGAAAAAAAATCTGAAGAGCAAAAATATTTTAATCTTACTTTAATCATGATAACCAAAAAAATTAAAAAAGATTAAGATTATCGACAAAACAAAATGAAATAAGTTATTAAAAGGGATTTGAAAGACATGAACCCTACTGTGTGTCTAAAAAATATTAAGCTACTTCAATCAAGACATTCAAATCAATAGATAGAAGTTGCATAAGATGTAACCAATTACCTTTAGCAAGATTAACAATTCTATCAAGATCAGCAGAAAATTCTTGAATTAACGAATCATCAACAGAAAATTGATTGGGTATTTCATCCTTCAAACCTAAAGCAATTTCATAAACTTCTTGAATTAATTTATTACGAAATTTAACATCCTTAATTTGATTCGTTAATTTTTGCAATCTTTTAAAAGCTTCATATTTGCAATCTAAATTGCTTGCATTTCTCGCCAATTCAAGAATTATATTCACTGCGCTTTGAAAATAAAATCCAGTATCAATTAGATAATCATCATTTATACGCCTATTTTCTTTCAAACATGCCATATAAAACAGAAGATTATTTGCTAAATAATATTTGCAATACTCATTTTTTAAATTTTTACAGTATAACAATAATAATTTGGGACTTATTTTTGCGTATAATTCATCACATTCCAAAAGTGACAATGATATACCAATATCATCATACCGAACATTAAAAATTTTTTTTGATTCATCTATACTAGATTGTTGTGATGGATCTTTAAAAAAAAGAATAAATTTTTTAATCAAATGGCTAGCCGCTACCGATAACCCTTGCCGCAAATCCTTCTGCTGCTCTTTGTTAAATTCTTTAGTTGTGTCCAACAAAAGTTTAACGGCGCTGAATTGAAATTTAAAATCGTCTCCCTTAAGTGCTAAATCAAACATCATATTGATTGCTTTATTAACAACAATATTTAAATTATTATTACTATAATAGTAATTTATATAATTATTTTTTATAAAAAAATCTAAAATCGATTGTGCTATGTAATATGTATACCTATCACTTTGTTCATCCTTTGAAAGATCGAAAAGTAGATTTATATCTTCATTAGAATATGAATTTGAATCCTCTGTCACACAAGGTGCTATCAAACTACGAATTTCTCTCTGGTTGAAATTTCGAATCAACTTTAGACCTAATTGCACTAAAGGTGACATATCTAACAAACATTTCTCATATTCGTTCCATATGCATAAAAATGATTTCTCCCTCTGTGTTACGTCGGTGGCATGATTTCCATATTCAATAAATACATCACATATGTCCTTGTCTTTTCTATTATCAAAAATTTTTCTAAGTTGATCAATTGTATATAAATCACATGATTTATTTTCATTTTTTTGTTCAGAAGGATCGTTTTCAATGTAAATGTTATCCCCATCAGCTGAAGCAGCAGATTTAATTGAAAAAACTAGAAAAAAAATGATGTGAAAAAACTTTTTCATCGAAAACCTTTAGCTTTAATTAGGATTAATAACACTCGATATGTAATTTATAATATACAAACTTAACTTAGATAGGTACTGCAGCAAAATAACTTTAATCTATTTTTATCGTTACTTGTCTTAATTTAAAATTTCTTCACTATAGATTCTAATACAAAAAAAATCTTAATCTACTACCCAGCAAATCTCACTACATAGTATTAAAATTACACCACAGAATTAACACTTTTTCTTGCGTTAGTAAAGTAAAAAGATAATAAAAAAAGACCCAAAACGAATCACCCAGATCCATTTAACATTATCAATCTTAAAAAACATAAAAAAAAAGAGCTAAAGCGATTAAGTTTGAGCTCTTTTTTGAAAGTAAGAAAAACAATTATTGTAGACGTTGTAGATATAATTTCCGCGATCCAAAATGTAAAAAAGGAATAAAGAAGAATCGGAAAGATCAAGCCGATCATCTAATTAGCAATAGCAAGCTAAATATATTGCTGTAAGTACGCATCTGTCCTTTCTTATACATCCACTATTTCCAAGTACAAATATAATTTTTGTCATCATTCTTCCTTAATTTACCTCAATCTATTAAGCTCTTCCTCACTTCTTTTAGCGATATCCATTAAAAGGTGAATATCGGCATCAGACAAATGATCATCTAAGGATAAGAGGCGGATTTTATATTGATATAAAAAAGTTCGGAGAAGTGCTGCTTTTTGAACAATACTGTTCTCTGATTGAAACATTTCTTTATAAAGCTTAACCATAATCTCATAGATATCTTCAAAAGTGGCTCTTTGACTTTGCACTAAAATTAAATCAAACTCATGAGCTGCTGCTTTTTGAGGATCAAAACGAAGGGATGTTTGCTTTTTGACTTCTCCGTAAGCTTTCTCAAGGTCGGGAAGCATTTTATCTCGTAAAACTTTTTTATCAGATGTTGCACCTTCAGTCTCTAAAATCTTGATCGCTTGCATATAATGCTGAGCAACAGGTTTTCGGTCTTCTACACCATAAAAATAAGCAATATCACTTTCAAGCTTAAGGACTTTATCTGAGTTTATTTTTGTAAAGTAAATGTGTTGTGCAGATTTAGGTGCAATTTTATTCATATTAACGCCTTATTTCTTTTTCTAAAAAAAGAGCCTCAATGAAGCCTATTTCAAGCGTTTTTTTAATAGAGCTCTTGCATAACCGGATTAAAGTTCAAAATTATAAATACCAGCAATTAAGTTGAATCTTAATCCAAATCGTTTTCTTCTTTTTCTATAACGATCAGCAATAATTTTAAATCTTTTAACCATTCCGATGACATTTTCATTTAAAACACGTTCACTGGATAATTCACGATTTTTCTTTTTGTCTTGCTTTGTTAGCGCCTTTTTTTTTGTTTTTTTCTTTGGTAAATCTGAATTTTTGTGCAACTTTTGTATTCCTTGGTAGCCTGTATCTGTGAGGGTTTTTGTCTTTGGATGGATATGAACGCCAGATTCTTTAAATAACCTAAAATCATGGCGCTTTCCATTTGAAAAATTTGTGCAAATTATTTCTTTGGTCTTCTTATCTACTATAAGCTGTGTCTTTAATGTATGTTTTTTCTTTTTTCCAGAATAATAGTGTTTTTGTTTTTTTTTGGACGTTCAATTGGTGTTTCAGTTGCATCAATCAACACAACCTCATATTCAATATTACTTTTAAGTAGTGCCTTACGACCTAGTAGTGAAAATTTTTTATCTTTTATAAGTGTATCTTCAACCCAGCGTATATTTCTATAACATGTACTTTCACTTATTCCATAACTACGCGATATATGAAAATATGTCCTATATTCTCGTAAATATTCTAATGTCATAAGCAACCTGTTTTCCATTATCAATTTATTTGGCTTTCCTCCATGGGTTTTTATTTTGGTTTCTGCTTCACTTAATATTTTTAGCATCTCTTCAAATGTTTTACGTTTGACTCCCGTTAATCTACGAAAATTTTCTTCTGACTCTTCTTTTACTTGATCAAACTTCATTTCAATCTCTCTAAAAATGATTGAAGTTTAATCATTTCAAGCGGTTATGCAAGAGCTCTAATACATAACATTCCAATTGGACCAACAGGTGCAGCGATTGCTAGTTCTATTAAAATTGATTCAAAAAACACTGAATACATATAATGTCCTATCTAAGTAACCTCAAGTCGGGATTAAATTTTTTTAAAAACCATAAAAACAGCATCTTTGCGAGCGCTGAAAGCGCGCGGCAATCTATAAAATCGCTATTTTTTTAGATCGCCACGCCACTAAAGTGGCTCGCGATGACGAATCATGTTGAGCTTCCTAAGATTAACCACAAGTTAATCCCGAACTCAGGTTAAGTAAAATTACAATGCATTAAAATCTTATGAGATATTAAACAAACAAATTTATAAAACATTGTTCTCAATTTTATTTGGAGTAACTCTTTATTTCGCTGATTAATTCCTCTTCATTTGGTGGGTTCGCATAAATCTGTTCCACAGTTAGACCTTTCTTATGAATAAGAAAAAAAACTTCTAAATGAAACCGTCGATAGACCCCACTTTTTTGATAATCCATAAGAGAACTTCCTGAGGCAAGTAATTGTTGATTTTCGTCAAAATCAAAATGCCCTCCTTTGCCAACATAATCCGCGTATCCTTCCTCTAACCACCATAGGTATCTACACAAATAAGAGGAATTAATGTTTAATATGTGATCTTTAATTTCTTAGGTAATATAAATGGACTTAGAATCTCGACTTGTACGTCGTTATCATCAATTAGTGAAATCACACATGAGTATCAATAACTTATTAACAGCAGGTATAAAGAGTACATTAGAGGGGAATGAAGCGTTTAATCAAACCCAAGCTGCTTGGCGTTTTTTTAATAACGAACGTTGTGAATTAACAGAATTAATAAAGCCTATAAAAGATTCTGCCTTAAATCAATCAGAGCAATTATGTGTCAACTATAATCTTATTGCTCACGATTGGAGTGGTTTAATTTATAAAAAACATACGAATAAAAAAGACCGATTTGGCGTCCATCATGAAAAAGAATTGGGCTATGAGTTACAAGCCAGTTTATTATTAAATGATAAAAATGGCTGCCCTATCGCACCGATTGCATTAAATGTGGTGACAAAAACAGAGGTTCTAAGTACTTATCAAAAAGAGAGTAATTTGGATGAAACACATTTAGAAGAATTAGCTAAGCGAGTAGATTACATTGAAACGCTTGGATTTAAAAAACCCTTAGTACATATTGTGGATAGAGAAGGCGATTCCGTTCAATTGATGCGAATTCTTGACGATAAAAAATGGTTGTTACGGTCGCGAAGCAATAGTTGTATTAGTTATCAAGGTACATCATTACGTGTGGATAAACTTGCTGAGCAATTAATCTTTACGCATTCACGAATGATTAATTACAAAGGACAGAAGGCCGAACAGTTTTTATCAGAAGCTGAAATTACGATAACGCGTGAATCACAACCTAAGAAAAAAGTGGATGGAAAACGGCATAAAATCAAAGGGGAAGCAGTCAAATGTCGTTTGATTGTAAGTAGAGTGGAAAAAGAAGGTAAAGTATTAGCATGGTGGTATTTAGTAACGAATGTTAAAGAAGTTTGTATGGCTGATATTGCTCTTTGGTATTATTGGCGTTGGTCAATCGAATCTTTTTTTAAGT
>JAUXUR010000060.1 GCA_030680745.1 Alphaproteobacteria bacterium | reverse complement strand
CTATTGATAAAGCGATCCCTCTTGGAAAAGACGGTAAGCCTATTGATAAAGCGATCCCTCTTGGAAAAGACGGTAAACCTATTGATAAAGCAATCCCTCTTGGAAAAGATGGTAAACCTATCGATAAAGCGATTCCTCTTGGAAAAGATGGTAAACCTATCGATAAAGCGATTCCTCTTGGAAAAGACGGTAAACCTATTGATAAAGCAATCCCTCTTGGAAAAGATGGTAAACCTATTGATAAAGCAATCCCTCTTGGAAAAGACGGTAAACCTATTCTTGGAAAAGACGGTAAGCCTATCGATAAAGCGATCCCTCTTGGAAAAGATGGTAAACCTATTGATAAAGCAGTGCCTCTTGGAAAAGACGGTAAGCCTATTCTTGGAAAAGATGGCAAACCTATTGATAAGGCCGCACCTCTTGGAAAAGACGGTAAACCTATTGATAAAGCAGCAATACCTGGCAAAATTGCAAAACCTGAGACTACAACTTTATTTCCCGGTGTAAAACCAACGCCAGGAAAAGATACAAAACCCGTTGATAAGGCTACACTTCCTGGAAAAGATACTAAACCAGCAATACCAGGGGCTGTGAAACCAGAACCCGGCAAACCTGTAATACCAGGAGCAGTTAAACCAGAACTCGGCAAACCTGCAGCGCCAGGAGAAGTTAAATCAGAACCCGGCAAACCTGTAATACCAGGGGCTGTAAAACCAGAACTCGGTAAACCCGCGATACCCGGCGCTGTAAAACCAGAACCCGGTAAACCTGCAATACCAGGCGCTGTGAAACCAGAACTCGGTAAACCTGCGATACCAGGCGCTGTGAAACCAGAACCAGGTAAATCTGCAGCTCCAGGCGCTGTGAAACCAGAACCAGGTAAACCTGCAATACCAGGTGCTGTGAAACCAGCTCCAACGCCTGTTAAACCTGATACCGCAACTTTGTTTAAAACACCTGGTAAACCTGCAGCACCAGGCGCTGTGAAACCAGAGCCAGGTAAACCTGCGATACCAGGCGCTGTGAAACCAGAACCCGGTAAACCTGCAATACCAGGCGCTGTGAAACCTGCACCTGCTCCAGGCAAACCTGCAGTACCAAGTGCTGTTAAACCGGCACCTGTTCCAGGCAAACCTGCAGCACCAGGCGCTGTGAAACCAGCACCAACGCCTGCTAAACCTGACACTGCGACTTTATTTAAAACACCTGGTAAACCTGTAGCACCAAGTGCCGTAAAACCTGCACCTGTTCCAGGCAAAACTGCTGTACCAAGTGCTGTTAAACCAGCACCTGTTCCAGGCAAACCTGCAGCACCAAGTGCTGTAAAACCTGCACCTGTTCCAGGCAAAACTGCTGTACCAAGTGCTGTTAAACCTGCACCTGTTCCAGGCAAACCTACTGCACCAGGAGCTGTAAAATCAGCCCCAACGCCTGTTAAACCTGATACCGCAACCTTGTTTAAAGCACCTGGTAAACCTGCTACACCAAGTGCAGTTAAACCAGCACCAGCACCTAAGCCTGTTGCACCTATTGCAAAAGCACCAGCGCCTAAACCTGTTGCTGCACCTGTTGCAAAAGCACCAGCACCTGCTCCTAAGCCTGTTGCAAAAGCACCAGCACCTGCGCCTAAACCTGTTGCAAAAGCACCAGCACCAGCGCCTAAACCTGTTGCAAAAGCACCAGCACCAACGCCTAAACCTGTTGCAAAGGCACCAGCACCTGCGCCCAGACCTGCGCCTGTTGCAAGACCTGCAGCACCCGCGCCCAGACCTGCGCCTGTTGCAAGACCTGCAGCACCCGCGCCCAGACCTGCGCCTGTTGCAAGACCTCCTGCACCTGCGCCCAGACCTGCGCCTGTTGCAAGGCCTGCGCCTGTTGCGAAACCAGTTGCACCAGCAGCAAAAGCACCGTGTAAACCTGGTGTAAAATGCTAAAACCTTGAATGGAGCCTCTCTCTAATAAAGAGGGGCTCATTTTTGGGTGAGGGCAGAATTATAAGTAAGTGTCTATTAATTTTTTAAAAGCTATCAATTGTCCTATTTTTTTTAATGTCAAACCTGAGGGAGAAATATTATGAAACATTCACATAAAAACACATCGACTTCTATTTCTATTAAGCCGATTCCTAAATTAGAACCTACGTTAAAATCAATGATGGAGACCTGGTCTAATGTTAAACCAAAACTTACAATAACACCAAAACCCATGACTGCTATTAAACCTAGTTTTAAACCAAACAAATTACGTGGTCACTAAATATAGTGAATGGCTTGTAAGGTATATTCAATTTCTACATAAGAATAATCAAGGAGGAAGACAATGAAAGTATTAAATTATAAAATTATTTTAGCTTTTCTGACTTTATTTTTTTTAGGATTCAATGAGAGTAAAGCGGAGCAATTGTCATATACGGAATCAATGATCGTTAGACCTACACCTATTGCATATTACTACGTTAATCATCCTTGTGAATTTTATGATTATCGTGTGACACACCCAAGAACATGCGGACAAAGATACAATTATTCCTATTATGATTATATCTTACCTTTTTCCTGGGATAGGCCTCATTACAGACATCACAGACCTTATTATAATTCTCGCCCATTGTGGCGTTACGGACATCATTATTCGAGACATTACAATTTAAGACATAACCGTTTTGGAAACCGCCATTTTAGGGGCCATCATCGACGCCATTAAGCTAAACAGAGGAGAAAAAAATGTGTAAAAAAATACTGCTTTCAGTTGTTGTTATGTTTGGCTTTATAAACGTTGGGTCTACCGAAATAAGAACAGATACTATCGCAGCTTTTGTATATGGGGATCCTTGTAGACATTATGATTTTAGATTACGAAACCCAGAACAATGTGATGTCGAATATGATTTAGGCGTTACCTTGTTTCCATTCTTTGGTGGGGATAGAGCGTATCACCATCATGGTGGTAATCAGCGTGTAGATAAACGTCATGGCGGCAACCACTATAAGGGGAATCATCACAATAAAGGTGGCAGTCATCATCGTGGTGGCGGCGGTGGTGGCAAACATTAAAGTGAGGGTAACATGCGTATTGTATTGAGTTTATTTTGTTTTGTTTTTACGACGTCTTTCCTTTATGGGAAGAATGCTCTTGTAACATATTTTGGTGCAGAAGAAACACAAATTGCACTACAAGATTGGGAAACAGGAAAGATAAAGCAAAAATTTGGCTTCAAGCTTGATACATTGAAAGCCTTTTATCATACACCCAGTCAAAAGTTGATCTTTTTTGCGCCAAATAGGACCGAATTTAGCATCTATACAGCAAATGCGAATACGTTTCTGAAATCTAACATTGGTATGGATGTTGAGTTCGTGTCTTATCTGGCTCAAAAGGATATATTTATTGCTCAAGACAATAAAACTTTTCAACTCATCTTGCTTCGACTTTCAACAGAACCCACACCTCAATTCACGATAATTGATCAAATACCTTTTCAAGAAAAGCTTATATCTTCTTTCAACGCTGAAAATAATAAATTTTATTTCTTAACTTCAAAAAAATTATACTTAATTGATTTTGAGAAAAACAATACATTGCACGAAGTTTATATGTTTAACGATTATAGTTTTAATAAAATAATCGCCGTACTTTTAGATAATACCATTTTCTTGCAAGCAAATAATTATTATGTGCATTTTGATTTAACAAGCAAAAAAGTTAAAGATCTTAAAAAAGGTTTCTTAGTGCTTTCTGAAACACCTGATATTGTTTTCATGTCTCATAGAGGAGATCAAGACAAAAACGTTATTATTAATAAAAAAACAAGAAATTTAAGACAAAACGCCGTTAAAAATCCAGCAGAAAAAATTATTTTTACGCCTGACAGTAAAAATGTTTATTTTTTAACACGAAAAAGCGTAAAACTTTACCAATTTAATGAAAATAAACTCATTCATAAATTTTCCTTCGGCAAAAATGCTGGTCAGATTAATTTATTCTTTATAGATTAAGAACTATTGAAAATTCACGACCAAATCATATACCGTGATTTGCAGACAAATACCAGGAACAAGTCGCAAAACTTAAGCAGAGGCGTTAGTTGAGCGGCTTAACGCGACCTAATATTTCCTCTAGGCACGTTACTATTTAAAAAGCAACAAGAAACATTAGTTATAATCATCAGATTTTAAATATTTTTTGTTGCAGTTACAATTTCCTTTTCAAAAAATATCTTAAATCAAATATATATTTTTTTATTGCTTGAGTTTTTCTTGAATTCAATGTATAAAGTTTTATATATATAAAAAATCAGAAAGAAGCAGTAACAATAAAATGTCTCAAGTAAATCCCAAAAACGAAAACCCGTTATGGGGTATTTTTTATATTATTACTGCAGTTTCTATGCTTGCAGTTATGGACGCTTTTACAAAACATGTAGCACCTCTTTATTCTTATCCACAAATTTTATTTTTCAGAAGTATTTTTAGTTTTATTCCTTTATATTTTTATCTTAAAAAATCAAGTCAACTTCATACGTTAAAAACAAAAAGACTCGGTTTCCATTTTTATAGAGGCATGATTAGTATTTTTGCGACTTATTGTTTTGTCTATGCACTTGCGAATATCCCCCTTGCGAGTATGTATGCCATTGAATTTGCAGCACCTATTTTTATAACAATTCTATCCGTTTTTATGCTTCAAGAACACGTTAATTTTGCGCGCTGGATAGCGGTTGTAGGTGGTTTTTTAGGCGTACTTTTTATTGTTCAGCCTGGCAGTGAAACATTTCAGTTGGCGTCACTTATCGCTCTTTTTGGTAGTTTCTTTTATGCTCTTGGCGGTATCCAAATTCGACAATTAAGCACAACAGAATCCTCTGGCTCAATTGTTTTTTATTTTCTTGCTTTATGCACAATCGTATCAGCTATAATGTTACCTTTTAGTTGGAAAACGCCGAATTGGTTTGATCTTATGTGCATGATCAATGTTGGTCTTTGTGGCGGTGTTGGCCAAATTTTATTCACTAAAGCTTTTAGTCAGCAAAAACTCTCCGTTATTGCGCCTTTTGGCTATGTAGGCATATTGTGGGCCGTTTTCTTTGGTTGGCTTTTTTGGAACGAAATTCCCGGCATGAACGAATGGATAGGAGGCGCTATTATTATAGTGAGTGGTCTATATATTACCTTCCAAGAACAAAAAGCTAAAAAATTGGCAAATGCCTTAGCAAATATAGAAAATGCTCCAAACTTAGAAAATGCCTTAGATTATGATATTGATGGTTCTATGCGTCGGGAAAATTAATGTAAATTTAGTACCTACGTTTTCCTGACTTTCAACTTCTAGGGCACCTTCGTGTAATTCTGTTAAAGCTTTAACAAGTGGTAACCCTAATCCTGTTCCCTTAATATCTTGATTTTCTAAAATATTGATTTGACCAAATGGTTCTAAAGCAAGCTTTAGTTCTTGAGGATTCATGCCAATGCCTGAATCTTCAATATTTATTACAATTTTTCCATCAATCATAGACGCAGATAATTGCACAAATCCTTTAGGAGGGGTGTATTTAATAGCGTTTGATAGTAAATTCATAATGATTTGGTTTATAATACGCTCATCAGCAAAAAAAAGAGGCATTTTTTCTTCTAATTCCAATGAGATAGTAATATCTTTGTTTTTTGCTAAAGCATTAAATAATTTTACACAAGAGGATAAAAGGCAAGATAAATCAATTTGTTGCTCATATAGGGTCATTTTACCAGCATGAAGCTTTGAATAATCAAGTATATCGTTTACAAGTGCTAATAAATGATCGCCCCCAATCTTAATAGCTTCAATATATTCCTTATAAATTGTAGGTTGAATGGGTCCATGAACTTCTTTTGCGATAAGCTCTGCATATCCTAAAATCGCATTGAGAGGTGTACGTAATTCATGGCTCATAAAATTAAGCATGTCTCCCTGACTTTGAAAAAAATTTTGATCTATTGATGCATTGTTTTTAATGATTTTTGTGGACATATAACAGCCTACCTACCCAATTTCGTTGTTTGATAACTTCTTTTTTTTAATTTAAACTATACCTAAATGATTTGGAAGCGCCGATTTTTAGGCATGAAATTTGAGGTGATTTTTGCTGCCAAAAATAACGACAGGTAATTGTTTTACCTTAGGAATTTTTGGTTCAAAAAGCGACCAAAGGTCACAGACTAAAAACGGTGGTTTTAGATTATTTAGGTATAGTATCAATGCAACTTAAAAAAGAATTTCAATAAATGCTTCAACATGAATTAATACCGATCCTTGAAAATCACGCTAAGTGGTTAAAGCATATGCCTGGTGGGGTTAAAGCGAATCTAAGCGGTGTCAATCTGACAGGTCTTAATTTCAGTGGAAAGAATCTTAAATCTGCAAAACTAACAGGCGTAAATCTAACAAATGCTAATCTAAGCGGCGCTGATCTATCGCATGCTGATTTGTTTTGCGCAACTCTAGATAAGGCTAATCTTTCAAAAGCACAACTTGTACGCACTGATTTAAGGGGGGCAAGTATAAAAGGTGCTATATTAAATGGTGCAAATATGAAAGAAGTTGATTTGCGAGGCGGCACACTTTTTTCATATGAACACAAAAATAAAGATGAATTTCGGACAGCAGATTTAAGCGATACACAACTCAATGATGTCAATTTGCATAATGCAAATTTAACGGGTGCTGATCTAAGTAATTCAAGTCTTGAAGGTGCAAATCTAGAATCCGCTATGCTTTCAGGCACAAATTTAAGTCATTCAAATCTTAAAGATGCAAATCTTAACAATGCAAATTTAGATCATACTAATTTATCACATGCAAATTTAACACATTGCTCTCTTCAAGGTGCAAATTTAAACGAAACAATATTGTTTCAAGCAAATTTAAAAGATGCTGATTTACGTGGCGCTAAAATTGATCATGTCGATTTATCAGTAGCTTATGTTAAAAATACAATTTTAAACCGGGAACAAGCATCACTTCCTGTTAAAACACAAGATATTCTCAATGCACATTATGAATGGATAAAATCAAACGGAAAATCTGGGCAGCGCGCCAGTCTTAATAATCAAGATTTAAGTTTCATAAATTTTTCTAAAGCTAATTTAAGTGGTTCAAATTTTAGAAACACAAAATTAGCGGGCGCTAATTTCTCACACGCTAATTTAATGATGGTTGATTTTACAAATGCTGAATTACAGGGCGCTAATTTATCGCATTCAAATTTATCCGGTACGATTTTTGTAAATGCACTTTTAGATAATGCAAATTTATCCGAATCAATCATGGGTGTTATTGATATTCATGATAATACGGGTCAAAAAACAGGTAAAAAATGGGCAACAACATTTCAAAAAGCCAATTTAAGCAAATGCAATTTAACAGGGGCTAAAATGCAAGATAGTAATATGGAAGATGCTATTCTGGATAATGCTATTCTTAATAATTTAAAGGCAACAAATGTTGATTTTTCGAAAAGTAAAACAAAAAATCTACCTTTGGATATTGAAAATATCTCGTCATCAAAAACATAAACATGTAAGCAAATGCACTATCAGTAACGGAGTATAAAATGGCTGCTTTAACAACACCTTCTGCACAACATAATTTTCAAGCAATTGATTTTAAATTAAAAGGAATAGATGATCGTTTTTATACGTTGCATGATATTCAAGGTGAAAAAGGAACGCTCATCATGTTCATTTGTAATCACTGTCCTTATGTTAAAGCTATCATTGATCGCATTGTGCGGGATGTGAAAGAGTTAGATGCTTATGGTGTAAAGTCTGTAGCAATCATGTCTAATGATTATATTACTTACCCAGATGATAGTTTTGAAAACATGAAACAATTTGCACGTTTACATGATTTTACATTTCCTTATTTATTAGATGAAACACAAGAGGTTGCAAAAGCTTATGATGCAGTCTGTACACCTGAATTTTATGGATTTGATCAACAAAATATCTTACGTTACAGAGGACGACTTGATGCATCGCGCAGAGAAGCTATCCCTGAAGCTAAAAGAGATTTATTTGATGCTATGGTTGAAATCTCAACTTTTAATCAAACCCCAATTGAACAATTTCCAAGTATGGGTTGTTCTATAAAATGGAAATAATACACTCAAGAAATACTGGCTTTTAAACTAAAAACCGCGTAGAGTATCATCGTATAAAGCGGTCAAAGCAAAAGAATAAGAGCAGAAACAAGGATGAGCAGATGAGCGATAATGATATTTTCAGAGAAATTGACCAAGATGTCGCCCAGGATAGAATGGTCCAATTTTGGAAAAAAAACCAAAAAATAATATTAAATTCAATTATTGCGATTCTTATTCTTGCGGGCGGTTATGGCGCTTGGGTTACATGGAATCAGCATCAACAAGAAAAAGATGGTCTTGATTTTGCACATGCTTTGGAACTTGCAAAAGATGGTAAATCTTTAGAAGCAGAAGCTGCCTTAACGGCGCTTAAGCAAAAAGGGTCAGAAGGTTATGCTTTACTTGCACGCTTAAAAGAAGCATCGATTAAAGCGAATAGTGACAAACCAAAGGCTATAGAGCTTTATGATTCATTGTCAAAAGATGCTAAAATTGATCCTTTGTTTAAAGATTACGCCCAATTAATGTTGGTTTACCTTCAAATAGACACGTTAGATGGTGCAAGTCTTGAAAAAATGATAGAACCCTTATTACATGAAAAATCTTCATGGCGTTTTTCAGCACTTGAACTTGCGGCCTTAGCTGCGCAAAAGGCGAACAATCTTGAAAAAGCCAAAACATATTTAACAGCAATTGTTGAAGATGCGCAGGCGCCTCACGCTATACGTGCGCGTGCTGGTGAAATATTAACACAATTTGACAAGTAGGCTTACAAATGCAATAGATAGGCTAATGTTGTAATATGTGACTACACCGACCCTTGGACTAACTGATCGAATTTCAGCAGCGTTTAGAAAGGTCTAAAATTGGCGTGAAATGTTTAATTGCATGAACACCAATCAGATAATGCATTCTGGATAGATTTTATACTGAACGTGGTCATAAAGATGACAGTTATAAAATATACCCGAATTGTTTCGAAATTGGGTCAAGAAGATGAGTGGTGAAGACTGCTGCGTGTACCTTTTTGTACATGAGCATGATGAATCCCGAAATCTGACGACCTCCGTGGGTTTGAAACAAGAGTGGTATAAATTTGATTATGGATTATATTAATGAGCCGTTCTTTTATTATTGCCTTTAAAACGCTTGTGCTGTTTGCAGGGCCACTTTTTGTATTATCTGCTTGTTCGCATAATGATCCACCTTTAGCGGGTGACCGACTGGCGATTCTTAAAACAAGTGAAAATCTTAAAGTAGATGAATCTCTTGAGGATTATAAGGTAGAAGTTTCTGAACCTGTTCCGACGCGTGAATGGACACAAAGCGGGATGGTTGCATCTCATTTGCTGCCTCATTTTGAACTTGCTTCTGCTTTATCTGTCGCTTGGAAAAAAGATATAGGTGCTGGGTCTCAACACAATCGTAAATTACTCTCTTTGCCAATTATTTCAGAAAACAAAATATACACACTTGATTCTTATGGAAAAGTTTCCGCCTTACGCACTGATAATGGTGCTTTATTGTGGCATTTTAATTCTAAACCTTCAAAAGAAGAATCTCCAATTGCCAATGGTGGACTTGCTTATGACACCCAAAAAATTTTTGTTGCAACTGGATTTGCGCAAATCATTGCGCTTGATGCTCAAACGGGCAAAGAAATTTGGCACCAAGACGTTTCAGCACCTATTCGCTCAGCACCAAGTGTAAGCGATGGTCGTGTTTTTGTTGTAACGATCGACAATACATTGTTTGCTCTTTCGCAAGAAAAAGGCGAGGTTTTGTGGACTCATGCAGGCATGACCGAATATGCAGGTCTATTAGGCGGTGCTAGCCCTGCGATTATGAATGATCTTGTCGTGGCGCCTTTTTCATCCGGTGAAGTCGTTGGTATCAAAGTTGAATCAGGTCATCCTTTATGGGGGGATGCCTTAACGTCTTTACGCAGAACAGATTCTGTATCAAGTATTTCAACAATCAAAGGCAATCCAGTCATTGACCATCAAATGGTTTTCGTTATTGGACATGGCAATCGTATGTTTGCCCTTAACGCCAAAACGGGCGAACAAATATGGGAAAAACATATTGGTGGATTATATACGCCTTTAGTTCATAAAGACGTTGTTTTTGTTGTTACGAACGAACACCAATTACTTTGTCTAAAAAAAGAAACAGGCCAAATTGTTTGGATTGAACCACTTCAAAAAACCCTATCAAAATCCTCACCTGCTATTACTTGGGCAGGTCCCATTTTGGCCCAAAATAAACTCTATCTAACAAATAGCCTAGGCAGTCTTGTTTCTTTTTCACCTATTACAGGGAAAATAATAGATTCTATACATTTTAAAGAAAATTTTCAGATGCCGCCCGTTATAGCTGGAAAAACAATGTATCTTTTGGCCGAAAGCGGCAAATTATACGCACTTAAATAGGTTTTGAATGCTTCGTCTTGCTATTATTGGTCGCCCTAATGTTGGGAAGTCCACTTTATTCAATCGTCTTGTCGGTAAAAAAGCGGCACTTGTTTATGATGAACCTGGTGTTACACGTGATCGCCAGGAAGAATTGGGTTCTATTGCTGATCTAGAATTTATCCTTATGGATACGGCAGGCCTTGACCATACGCCTGATTCTGACCTTCAAAGTCGCATGACAGAGCAAACCCTTAAAGCTATTGAAGGCGCAGATCTATTGCTTTTTGTTGTCGATGCAATTTCAGGCATTACGCCAAATGACACATTTTTTGCACGTCTTTTAAGAAGAACACCTAAACCCATTATTTTGCTTGCCAATAAATGTGAAGGCCGTAAAGGTCAAGAAGGTTTATATGACGCTTTCCGTTTAGGTATAGGCCAACCTATCGCGATATCAGCCGAACATGGTATCGGTATGGACGATCTTTATACAGAAATTAAAAAACATATGCCTACACCACCTGAAAAAGAAGTTTCAGAATTTGATGATGATGAAATCGAAGAAATTGAGATTGAGCCTAAAAAAAGGCCTTTAAAACTTGCGATTGTTGGCAGACCAAATGCTGGTAAATCAACTTTTATTAATAAATTGCTCAAAGAAGAAAGATTATTGACAGGACCTGAAGCGGGTATTACGCGCGATGCTATCGCTATTGATTGGGTCTATCAAGGTCGAGACATTAAACTTTTTGATACGGCAGGTCTTAGACGAAAGGCGCGTATTTCAGAAGCGCTCGAAACCTTATCAACAAAGGATACGCTTGAATCTATCAAATATGCTGAAATTGTCATTTTGATGGTGGATGCATTACTACCTTTGGACAAGCAAGATTTGCAAATTGCACGTCATGTTATTGAAGAGGGTCGTGCGCTTGTTATTGCGTTGAATAAATGGGATCTCATTAAAAATAAACGTGAATTATTAAGTGATGTGCAATACAAAGTTGATGAATCACTTAATCAAGCCAGAGGCGTCTCAATTATCCCAATTTCAGGGATTAATGGTGATAATTTACCAGAATTGATGAAGGCAACTTTCACCATTTATGAAAGATGGAATAAAAGAATTCCAACAGGTGAGCTCAACCGATGGTTGACAATGATGATTGAAGGGCATAGTCTGCCTTTAATAAAAGGAAGACGTCTTAAAATAAAATATGTGACGCAAATGAAGATGAGACCACCTACATTTGCAATTTTTATTTCACAAGATGTTGATTTTCCAGTTGCTTATGAACGTTATTTAATGAATGGATTACGAGAAGAATTTGGTTTAGAAGGTGTTCCTTTGCGTTTTTATTATCGCAAACCAAAGAACCCTTTTGCAAAAAAATGAGATTGCTTGCTTATGAATAAATTACAAAGATATATGCTGTGGGAATTATCTAAAACTACCCTTTTTATAATAATTGTATTAACCGCGGTCATGTGGCTTGTGCAATCACTGCGTTTCATCGATCTTGTTATTAACCAAGCGCTCCCTTTAATAACAATTTTTAAATTTTTGTCATTGCTTTTACCTTTTTTGCTTTATCATTTACTTCCATTGGGTGGTTTTGTTGGTATTTTTTATACCTATCAAAAACTTTCTCAAGAACGTGAACTTATTGCCATGCGTAGTTCTGGATTAAGTCCATTACAATTAAGTTTACCTGCTTTTTTGGTTGCTGGCATTATGACTTTTATTGGTTACACAATCAGTCTTTATTTTTTACCACAAAGCACGTCTTTATTTAAAACAATGCAATATGAATTATCGACTTCTTTATCTGCATCACTTTTACGCGAAAACCAATTTAATATTATAGGTCCAGGTCTCACAATCTTTATTAAAAAAAGACTTAACAATAAAGATTTTAAAGGTATTGTTATTCAAGATGACCGTAATCCTCAGCATAAAACAACCTATATTGCAGAAACGGGACGCTTTAATGTTTATCCAGAAAACATCACATTAACGCTTTTAAATGGTAGCCACCAAGAAATTGATATTGAAAGTCCAGAAAAATCTCAAGGTCTTAAACGTTTACAATTTGATTCATACACACATGAAATTGAAATGAAGCGCGATCCTAATGCGCGAAAACAAAGATCAGCTGAAGAAAGAACGGTGCCTGAATTATTGGACCCACAGGACGTCTCACCAGATGATAAATTATATAGAAAATTATTAGTTTCGGGACATCAACGTCTTTCAAGTCCTCTTTATATTTTTGCGTTCGTACTGCTTGGCTTAACAATATTATTTTATGGAAATTACAATCGTCGTGGCAATGGAATGCGCATACTTTTTATAGCATTTGTTGTTGCACTTTTAGAAGGATTAAGTATTGGTCTTAAGAATATTGCAAGTCATTATCCACCTTTAATTCCTATGCTTTATGCTTTGCCTATTATACCAATATTATTTGGAACCTTCATGATCGCTAGAGGACGAATGGGGTAATGTCAAAAACACTTTTTTTCTACATTTCAAAACATAATTTTAAATGGATTTTTTTAACTTTTTTAGGTTTATCAAGTCTTGCTTTCATTATAAATTCAATTGAACAAACAAGGCGTGCTTTAAGTAGAATAAAGCTTGATTTCTTTTTTGAGCTTAAATTATCTTTACTCCAATTACCAAAATTTATGGAATTATTATTGCCTTTTTCTGTTTTGTTTGGTGCAATGTTATCTATTTCATTTTTAAATCGACACCATGAAATTATTATGGCACGTGCTTCTGGCATTTCATTGCGCCAATTTATTATGCCCTGCGTTTTTGTTGCTTTTATTTATGGCCTTTTTTCAATTTTAGTTTTAAACCCTATTTCATCAAATTTTAAAAAACATCACGAATTTTTAGTAAATACAGTCATTAAAGGCAAAGAAACTTCCATTGAAATGACGGCTAATGGATTTTGGTTGCATACCAAAACAGATCAAGGTTATCAAATTATTCATGCAGCAGAGGTAAAACCACCTTTGTTTACAATGAGTCAGGTTTATTTTTTAGATTTTGATCATAACCACCAATTAACAAAACGAATTGACGGACAATCAGCTTTATTGGGCGAAGGCAAATGGAATATTCAAAATGCATGGATATCAAATTGGGATAATGGTCAAAAATCTGAGCATCAGCCTAATTATGCACTCCCTACAAAATTAACGCATCATGAAATTATTAATGCCTTAGCGCCAGCTGATTCAATCGCTATTTGGGATTTACCGCATTTTATTTCAATGTTTAAGGCACATGGTTTTCCAACACGTGATCATGAACTTCAATTTAATGGTCTTTTGTCTACTCCTCTTTTGTTTATTGCTTTAGTTATTTTTGGATCTCTTTTTTCGATTTATATTCCACGCTTTGGTACTAATTTTTGGGGTTTTGCCATTGGCGTTGGTATTGGTTTTCTAATTTATATTCTAGATCAAATCTTTTTTTCGCTTGGCGGATCAGGTGCTTTACCTATTTGGATTGCAACCTGGACACCTGCTATTGCAACAACTTTATTTAGTTTTTCGTGGTTAATTCATCGGGAAGAAAAATAGAATGATTAAAAAATTATTATTTTTTATATTATGTTTTACATGTTTCAACAATATATTAAATGCTCTTGATATAAAATCAAATGATGACCCTATTTTATTGCTTGCTGATGACATATCTCATGACAAAACATTTGATCGAACAATTGCTGAAGGTAATGTTGAAATCACTCAAGGAAAAGAAATTTTAAAGGCAGATAAGCTTACATACCAACATAAAGAAGACATCATTACAGCCTCGGGCAATGTCATTTTAACACGTCAAGATGGTACTTATTATGGCGGTGATTATATTGAATTAACGGGAGATTTTAAAGAAGCCACCGTTCAAGCGTTAAAAGTTCGAATGAGTGAGAATGTACGTTTTGTTGCAAATGTTGGAGAGCTCAAACGAGACAACACAAAAATCTTTACAAAAGGTGTTTATTCACCTTGTAATTTATGTAAAGAACATCCTGAAAAAGCACCTTTATGGCAATTAAAATCTCGCAAAATTGTTCATGATGAAAATAATGGTACCATTTCATATCGTGATGCTTATATGGAATTTTTAGGCGTTCCAATTGCCTATACACCTTATTTTGTGCATCCAGATCCAGAGACGAAACGAAAATCTGGCTTTTTGAGTCCATATTATAGACAATCATCAAAAGTTGGCTTATCTTTTTATATACCTTATTATTGGGCAATGAATGAAAGTGCTGAAATGCTTTTTACCCCGATTTTTACAACAACGGGTCGAAAATTACTTAAGCATAATTATCGTCACCTTATTCCTTATGGTGAAATATCAATGGAAACAAGTTTAGCCTATACAAAATTTGATCGATATATAGGCAAATCAAAAGCTATTGAATATGCACCTTTAACTAAAAAATATATAATGGAAAAAAAAGCATTAAATCACAAATATGATTCACATCAATTTTGGAAAATTAATCTTCATCCTAATGATATTTGGCAGTTTGGCGCTAATTATAATCATACAAGTGAAAAATTTTATCTAAAAAATTATAATTTTTGGGATAAAGACTATTTAATGAGTGATGCTTACATAGACGGATTATGGGAATATGATTATTTTTCGTATCGTGCTGAAAAAATTCAAGGCTTACGTGAAATGGACGATCCTCAAAAATCTGAACGTTTATTGCCCATTTCTGAATATCATTTATTTCGTGATCTAGGTCAATTTGGTTCTATACGTTTTGATACAACATATCGTCATCTAACACGCGATATTCGTCCCCAAAGTCAGCTTTTTTCGTGCCGTCCTTCTTGGGAAAAGCGAGCGATTTTACCTTTTGGATTTACATTAACATCAAATGCAGCCCTTAGAAGTGATTATTATCAGATAAAAGGATTTTCGCCTGAAACATATAATCATTTCGATGGTCATGCATCACGTTTATATTCTGAATTTTCACTTGTAACTTCTTATCCTTGGCTTTTGGAAAATAACAAAAGTGCTCTTATCATTGAGCCTCTTATCGGTTTTGTGAGTGCGCCTAAAGGACAAAACAAACGTCACAATAAAGAAAAAATACCTCAGGATGATAGTTCAGGATTTGAGTTTACAGAAAATAAATTATTTCACCCTAATTTGTATCAAGGTTTTGACCGTGTAAGTGGTGGAAATCGAATTGATTATGCCTTTAAAACACAATTTTTATATAATGCACAAACAGTTTTTGATTCTACTATTGGCCAATTATATCAACTTACAGAACCAGAAGATTTTGGCCGAGGAAGTGGACTACACGAAAGATTATCCGATGTTGTAAGTTCATCTAATTTTACACCTGTAGATTATTTTAAATTGCTTCACCGTATTCGTTATAACCCGCATAACAACCGCATTAGACGAAATGAAGTTGGATTTGGTATAGGGCCAAACCGCTTTAGATTTGATTTAAGTTATATTCATTTACGTGGCAATCCTAATAAAAAAGATGATCCTTTCGTAAGAACACATCAAGTAACCCCCTCATTAAACATAGGAATTACACCTTTTTTTAAAACAACGTTCAAAGCGGTGCAGGAAATTAATCGTCGTCGTACGCGCATATTAGATAATGGTGAACGTGTGCAGAAATTTTGGCGTAAAAAAACACTTTATTATATTCTAGGGGCAGGCTATGACGACGAGTGTTTTACAGCGAATTTTTCTGTCAAACGTAATCTTGTACATGACAAAAAGATTGACCGCCATGAATTTTTGTTTAATATCGGCTTCAAAACATTAGGACTTTAAATACTGGACAGCTTATGACAATTTTTAAAAAAATACTTATCCAACTTTCTATTATATTTTCATTTTCACAAGTGCATGCTGATAGTTTACGCATTGTTGCTGTTGTGGGTAATGATCCTATCACAATGCTTGATTTTCAAGAGAGGCTTCTATTTACAATCGCAACTTCGGGCATGGAAGATTCGCAGGAACTTCGTCAACAACTTTCATCCCAAGTGCTTACATCTCTTATTGATGAAAAATTAAAACTTCGTGAATCTTTAAAATATAAAATTGATGTTAATGATCAAGAAATTGCAAAAGATTGGGAACGTATTGAACATCAAAATCAAATACCCGTAGGTGCATTATTGCAATTGACAAAAGAATTAGGTATCAGAGAAAGTGTTTTAAAAGACCAGATTCGTGCTGATCTCGCATGGGTAAAATATATTTCAGCACGTTTTCGTCCGCAAATTGTTGTTTCTGATCATGATATTAATCAGATGCTTAAAAAATTTGATGCTGGCAAAACAAAACCCCGTTATTTACTTAACGAGATTTTCATTGCTTTTGATCACGCTTCCAAAAAACAAGATGCATTAATAACTGCCCAAAATATTGTGAAACAACTTCAAAAAGGGGCTAAATTTTCAGCTTTAGCGCGCGAATTATCACAAGGTTTCACGGCAGAACAAGGTGGTGATCTTGGATGGGTTATGCCTGATCAACTCACAAAACCTATTATACATTCAAAATTTAAAACATTGGGCAATGCTTTGCTTTCTTTAAAAGCAAAACAAATATCCGAACCATTTGAAGCACAAGATGGATTTCATATTTATTTTGTTCGTGAAAAATTAGATCCGCTTGATGAAAGTCAAAAAGACGAAAGTTACAAAATTCGTCAAGTTTTTGTCCCCCTTAATGCTCAAATGGATGAACGTCAAAAACACGATGTCAAAAGACAATTTGATCATTACAGACGTCAAGTTAATAATCCTGACGATATGTTACGCATTCAAAAGGAAGTTGGTGGATTACAACCACCAGAACGTTGGGTTCAGCTTTCTGAATTTAATCAAGAAATTAGATCATCTCTGTTGAAATTAGGTATTAATCAAGTGACGCCTATTTTTGATCTTGATAAAGGTCTTACTTTTATGATGCTGTGTGAAAAAAAAGAATCATTAGATATTACCTCTAAGCAAAAAGAAATGATTAAAGAAGAAAAAATTCATGAGCAATTAGGTATGTATTCACGTCGTTCTTTACGCGATTTAAAACAAGCGACTCATATTGATGTTAGGCTCTAATGTCGTTTATTGATGAACTTCAAAAACTGCCCCCCTTACGGGAAATTATCACGGAACATAAATTATCTGCCCAGAAAAAATTTGGGCAGAATTTTATTCTTGATCTCAATTTAACACGTCGTATCGCACGCACTGCAAAACCACTTAACGAATGCCCCATTATTGAAATAGGACCTGGTCCAGGTGGATTAACACGCGCGTTATTTTTAGAAGGTGCTACGAACGTCATAGCGATTGAAAAAGATCCACGATGCCTAGAAGCCTTAAAAAGTTTACAAGATGTAGTGGGTGATCGTTTAAGATTGATTGAAGCAGATGCTTTAGAGATTGATTACGATCAAATATGCTCAGGGCCTAAAAAAATCGTTGCAAATTTACCTTATAATATTTCGACGCCGCTTTTGATCAATTGGCTCAAGCATATGGATTCATTTGTATCTTTAACGCTTCTTTTTCAAAAGGAAGTTGCTACACGTATTACCGCAAAACCACATACAAAAGAATATGGACGTCTTTCCATTTTATCTCAATTATTATCCAATCCAACATTGGCTTTTGACATAGCGCCTACGGCTTTTGTCCCTGCGCCTAAAGTGATTTCGACGTTGGTGCATTTTGTGACACGTAAGGAAAGTCCTGAAAGTTCATTAGTTGATATTCTTGAGAATTTAACGTCAGCGGCATTTAATCAAAGACGCAAAATGCTTCGCGGCAGTTTAAAATTAGTGCATCCAGATATCATTAAAATTTTAGATGATTTAAATATTGATCCTGTGTTACGTGCAGAAAATTTAAGCCCAGATGATTTTTTAAATATTGCCAAAGCTCTTCAGTTGTTAAGATGATTTTATAGTTCTAACGAAAAACCACGGGACTTACCCCGTGGCGTTTCACTTAAAGCATTATGCTTTTAAAATTAGTCTTTTCTCTTTTTTTTAACAGGCTTATCTTGTTCTATTTCTCTTTTTCGTTTTATGCTTTTTCTACCGTTATTATCATTTTCAACAAGAATAGTTGTACCCTTTTTGCAACTTTTCATATTTGACGAAAAAAGACCGTTAGATGCAAGAATTTCGATTACTGTAACCTTTGATAAAGATGTTTTGATCATAATTAAGTTAATTGGATTTTTCTTTTGTTTATCACCAAGATGATGATAAGCGTTTAGTACATTATCAATGTTTTCTCTAGAATTTTTTCTTCCTTGAGAAATATCTAATTCATTAGTTAGAAGATGTCTAATTTGTATAATTGTTGCATCATATTTTCGGGCTAAACGATTATAAGTATCTTGTATCTTGCCAATCTCAGGGTTAATCATTTTAAATTCTTCAATAATCATTTCTTGTATATCTTGTGATAAATGTTTAGATTTTACATTTTGTGGGACAAGATTTTCTCTTTTTAAAATACGTTGACAAGTGTTATATGCAACTTTAATTTGATATTCTTCTTGAAGGGCATTTTTAACAGACAAAACAGAAGGATTTTTTAATGTATTAAAAGTGTCAATAATTAAATCTTCTTTTTCTTTTTTTGATAATGTTGCTTTTACTAATGTCAAATTGATAGGATTTATATAATCTTTAGGATCCAATTTTTCACTAAGAATCGAGATAATCGTTAGAAGATTTATGCCTATTTCTTTTTGAATGTCAAAAAAACTTTTTCCTTGCATATAAAGTGTTATAATTTTAGCTTTTTCTTTTTCATCAATGGAATCATCGATTTTTGGTTTTGTAAATAATTTTTCATATAAATTTATACATTGTTTTTCATTCGTTAAATCTTTAAATTTATTATGAAATGCTCTTGCAAGATCCCTTATCGTTATTTTTTTGTTTTTAATATCTTCATAAGATTCTAAATAAGATTGAAGTATTTTTTCTTTTATATCATTAGAAATATACGTATATTCTCGAATGTTATGCTCTATTAATATTTCACTTACTCTACGAGGGTCTAATCCAAAACGTGGTCCAATTTCTTTTGGTCTTTTATGAAGATGTTCCTTTGCGTAAAGAATTTCACGTACAAAATCAACATTATAATCATAAGGACCGCAATGTGTTTTCACTTTAGGGTATAATTTTCTAAGTTCTTCTGTAGTAGGTATTTGAAAATCAGAAGAATTTTCTACTTCAACATCCATTTGTTCTTCGTTTAAAATAATATTATCATTATCCACAGGAAGAAGTGCTTGAAAATGAGGACCTTGAAGATATATGTAAGCAATTTCGGCAGCATTTTGGGGAATATATTCATGAATAAGTATTAATATACCATCTTCATTGGGTGTAACGATTTTGATTCCTATATTCTCGAGATAGGCGATAGCATCAATAGAGGTATAATTAGCATTACCGTTATGTTGCACATCATGTAATGTCGCCATCATTTCTCCATTACCAATATAATGATTTATAAACGCATTATAAGCGTTAAGAGATAATGACCTTATACGCAATTGCTCAAGAATTTCTTCGCCGCGTTGTCCAAGGTTTTGATATTCTTCTGGAAGAAGTTGAATGTTTTGAAGATGCTGATTTAGATTCTGCTCAAGTAAAAGAGCATTTCTGGTGTTTTCCAATGCATCTAATGCGGTGCGCTCCGTGTGATACAAATTATAATTGATAGCTTCTTTTACTTGAGCTGGTATTTGATCAGGATTTGCTGTTGCAGAAACTATTTCATTCGCAATCATATATCGAACAATAGGATCATTGGCAAAAAAAGCTAATTGTGCAATTTGTCCATCTGGATTAAGTCCTATTGCATTAAAGAAACAACGCATATTATCGCCTGCAACATTTTGACGTCTAAATGTATGACCATCAATAATATGATTTTCTTGCAATGCTCCTACTCTATTGAGTACAATATTACGTATAATTAAACCATCAATATTTTGACGACGTGGAATAATTAATTGTGTGAAATCATAATCGGCCAATTCATCTTGTGTTACAAGAAAACCATTCGGCAATAATGGCATTGGATTGTTTTGTATTGTAGCTTTCTTATTATTTAATTCATTCATATAGGTAGGTCGTGCATGGATTTCTACAGTCGTTAATTTTTCTTTTGGTCGAATATTGGCTTTTTTTTGGTGTAATCTTTTTTCTCTTTTTTGAGCTTCTACAATATACTCATAAGCCAATTTTTCAGCTGCTTCACGTGTCATTCCATTTGGTATGTGACCATAATCTAAAATGGTTTCAGCGAGTAATAAATAGGTTGTTTTTGTTGTTTTTAATCGTGTCGCTTCTGAAAATTCATAAAAAGCATTTTCAATATATCTATGACGTCTTTTTGGCAATGCAAATTCATTTGCATATTTTAAAAAAAGCATTCCTTCGTAAATGCGAAACCATCTTTTTATTTTTCCATGTTTTTCTGGTGCAAGCGCAGGTGTGACGTTATAACCAATTTGATCAATAAGTTGTATAATGAATTCATGTTTTTCATCTTTCGTTTTGTAATTGGGCGGAAATATATTATACGTTAATAATAAATTTGCCATTGATTGATATGAAAATATTCGATTTTCATAATTAATTTGTTGATTATATAAATTTTTTAAATCAAACAACGCTTTCCAACACGTTTCGATTAAATTTTTATCATCATTATTATTTTCTGTTGAAACTAAATTGCTATATTCAGTGTGATGTTCTTGATCACAATCAATAAGAAATTTTTTTGGGTTAAATCTTGCCGTGACGCGTGTCCATTGATTTTGCGCTGTGTCATTTTGCAATGCCGTATCCATTGGTTGAAGGATAGATACATCTTCTGGAGGATTTGCAAAAGAAATAGGCAAGGTGTTAATTGTGATTATAAACAGGGTTAATAGAAATCGTTTCATTTTTAATGCTCCAAATAGATAAATTTTTTAAACAAAAAGTCAATTTTTTTAAAAAATACGTTAAACATAGTAAAATAAAAAATTAATTTATACTATTCTTTCTTCGTTTTTTTCTTTTTAGAAGGTTTGTTTTTGTCAGAATCATCTTCTATTTTACGTTTTGCTAAAATTTTATTTTTTTTAGGCTGAATATCATTTTTAGCTAGAATGTTGATCGTGCTTTTGCCACGCATTCCATTTGATTGATAAAGGCCAGCTTTTTCTAAATGATTACGTATAGCAGGTTTTGTTAAAGGCACTATTTTTTCAATATGAGTAAATGGTTTTTCCTTCTGCTCATCACTAAGATTATGATAAGCCTTCACAATTTTATCAAAATTGTCTTGAATTTCTTTTTTTCTTTTCGACTCAAAAGTTCTGTTTTTTATAAGATCTAGAACCTGTCCTTTAGTTACATTATGTTTTTTGGCTAATGATTTATAAGTTTCCTCTATTTTTCCTTGAGGCGGATTGAGTTTATTAAATTCTTTTTTTATCTCTTTTTGTTCTTTTTCTGATATATGCTGAGACTTTATATTCTGTTGTACAAGATTGTTTGTTTTTAAAATACGTTCACATGTTTTATAGCCAATTTTATAATCTTTAAGTGCATTTTTAACACCTGAAATGGAGGGATCTTTACCTGTGTCCTTTTTTATCTTCTGAAAAATATCTATAATTAATCGGTTTTTTTCGTCCTCAGATAAAGCTTCTTTTTTTAATTCCAAATTAATAGGGTTTTTGTAATCTTTAGGATTTAAATTTTCACTAAGAATACTCATAATTGTTAAAAGATTAATGCCTGTTTTGTCACGAATTATAAAAAACCCTTTTCCTTTTGAATATAATCTAATAATTCTATTCTTTTGTTTTTGATCGAGAGATTCATCAAATTTTTGCTCTCTAAATAAAGTTATTAATATATGAGCAATCTTTTTTTCATCTATAGAATTTTCTAAATCGTTTTTAAATCTTTTCAAAAAAGCATTTGCATGTTCTTTTTGAGATATTTTTTTACTTTTTATATTTTTGTAACATTCTAAGTAAGATTGAAGTAATTTTTCTTTTATATTTTCTGAAACGTAATGAAGGTTACGAATATTATTACTTGTTAATATTTCGCTAATTCTGCGTCCGTCTAGATTAAAATTCAGTCCAATTTCCTTTGCTTTTTTATGAAGATGTTCCTTTGAATAAAGAATTTTACGAACAAGATCATCTTCGTATTCGCGATGATAAATGAATGTCACAACCTTAGGATATATATTTCTTAGTTTTTTTATGTCTGGTAATTGTAAATCAGAAGAATTTTCTGTTTCTATATTCAATTCGTTTTCATTATCATTTTCTGCTATAACATCTTCAACAGGTACAAGCGCTTGAAAATGAACGCCTTGATGGTAGATATAAGCGACTTCTGTGGCATTTTCAGGGATATATTCATGAATAAGCGTTAAACCTTCTTCTTGATGAGGTGTAAAGATTTTAATACCAATATCGTTAAGATATGCGATAGCATCAATAGAGGTGAAATTAGCATTGCCGTTATTTTGTAAATCCAGCAATGTTACCATCATTTCTTCATTGCCAATATGATGATCTATAAAAGCATTATACGCATTAAGTGATAATGCTCTTCTACGCAATTGCTCAAGAATTTCTTCGCCGCGTTGTCCAAGATTTTGATATTGCAGCGGAAGAAGCGCGATATTTTGAAAATGCTCATTTGGATTCTGCTCAAGTAAAAGAGCATTTCTGGTTTCTTCTAGTGCATCTAATGCGGCGCGTTCCATGCGATACAAATCATAATTGATGGCTGTTTTTACTTGAATTGGTATTTGATCAGGATCCCTTGCGGCAGAAACAATTTCGTTTGCGAGCATATAACGAACAATAGGATCATTGGAAAAAAAAGCCAATTGTGCAACTTGCCCATTTGGATTAAGCCCTATTGCATTAAAAAAGCAACGCATGTTGGTTCCTGCGACATTTTGACGTCTCACACGCCTTCCATCAATGTCATAGATTTCTTGTAGATCCCCAATCCTATTTATTGGATTATTACGAACAGGCAAATGAGCAGCATTTAAGCGACGAGGAATGATTAATTGCGTGTAATCGTAATTCAATAACGCATCTTCTGTAACAAAAAAAACATCTGGAAGTAATTGCTCTCTCTGATTTTCTGGAGATTGTTCCTGATTGTTTTTTGGTCCGTTTAACAAATTTATTTCGATCATGTAAGTTGGACGCGCATGAATTTCAACAGTTGTTTGCTTTTCTCTCTCTTGAGCATTCTCTGCTCTATTAGAAGAAGGTCTTTCTTGTCTGGTTTCGGCTATTTCTATATAATCATAAGCCAATTTTTCTGCTTCTTCTTGTGTCATTCCTGCTGGGATGTGACCATAATCTAAAATAGCTTCTGCAGCTAATAAGTAAGTTGTTTTTGTTGTTTTTAATTCTATTGCTTTTGTAAATTCATGATAGGCATTTACGATATGTCTTTCACGTCGATCTTCTTTAGCAAACATGTTTGCATATTTAAGGAAAAGCATTCCTTCATAAATATGAAACCATCTTTTTATTTTTTGATGTTTATGAGGCGCGAGTCTAGGTGTAATACCCTGACCAATTTTGTTGATAAGTTGATTAAGAAAATCATTTTGCTTTATTTTAGTGTTACACTTTTGAGGAAATACATTGTAAGTCAATAAAAATTTTGCCATCGATTGATACGCAAACGTATAATTTGAACGATCTTCATTTGGTTTGTATGAATCTTTTAATTTAAATAAAGCCTTCCAACATGTTTCGTTTAATATTTCTTCATTGTTGGGATGAATTGAAATCAACTTGCTATATTCAGTGTGATGTTCAAGATCACAATCCACAAGAAATTGTTCTCGCTTAAATCTTGTTGTCACGCGTGTCCAATTTTTTTTTGCTGTATCTTCCTGTTGAATTGTATCAATTATCTGAACTGCAGATGCGTCTTGTGGAGAATTTGCAAAAGAAATAGATAATGTATTTATTGCAATAAGAATATGTAACAAAAAGAGTTTTTTCACTTTTGATTTCCTTAATATAAAAAAATTTTATTTAAATTTAAGTGATATTAACTGATTTTAAAGTAAAAATCAATAAATTTAAAAAAATGCAATAAATAGTAAGTGTTTTGTTGTTTTTAAATAAAATATTACACAAATGAAAAAAACAAATTATTGAAATAATTTAAAATAGTCGATTTTAATCATGGTTATGCATGTTTTGTAAGAATGGGCTAAAAATTGTTTTGTGTTGTGATATAAAGCATATTTTTTTAGATTTTAATTCAAATTATTTTAAAATTTTATGCCCAGACTTATCCACAGACTTGTACCCTTAAATTGGGGATTAAATTATTGTTTAGATCTTTTAAGTTTTCGGATTAAAGCATCCCAATCACGGCTTCCTAAATTTGGTTCAAATTGACGCATTTGTTGTGAAGCTTTTAAACAAATATCATCTGTTGGCACTTGAAGATCTTTATTCATTGATAATGCTTTAACTTGAGTTTTTGCGGCTTGATCAAGGTAATACATCAAAAAAAAGGTCTCTTCAATTGTTTTACCAATGGTAAGTAATCCATGATTACGAAGTATAAGCGCATTATGATGTTTTAAGTCTTTTGACAATTGTTTTGACTCTAAAGCATCCAACACTAACCCATTATAATCATGGTAAGCAATGTTATTATAAAAATGTAAAGCAAACTGACTAATAGGAAGTAATCCACAGGCTAATGTTGAAACAGCAACACCATCAATGGTGTGCAAATGCATAATAGCATTTACTTCAGGTCTAGCCTTATAAATTGCTTTATGAATACAATCGCCTGTTGGGTTGTAATTGCCTTTTGGATGGCCAATTAGATTACCCTCTAAATCAACCTCAAGCAGCATATCTTCCTGTATTTCTTCAAAAATCGGCCCAAGAGGATTAATAAAATAGTGATTTGGTATTTGGGGGTGCCTTACAGATAAATGGGTATAGGTTAAATCATCCATGTCCAGCATTGCAAAAAGATGAAAAGCTTGTGTTAATTTTTGTTTTGCAACAAAAACAATATCTTGATTGAGTGATGTTTGAAGTGAAGCATGAGCTGTCATTTTAGGTCTGAACCTTTACATGTAAAAATATTTCAAATTGAAACTTTCTTATTCTGAAATATCCTTTACAATTCAGCCTTCGTCAAGAATTAAAGTCTGGATAATCAAGATTTTTAATCTAAAATTCAAGCCTTCACTAAATTCACACTTGTCTTAATGTCCAACGCAAACTTAATTTTTTCAGCAAAAATATCAGGGGCATGCGTGGAATAAAATTTGGTTGCACCATTTAATCCATTGTTTTTTAAGTTTAGCTCTTCCAATGTCTCAGAAGTTTTTAAAGCTAAATAAAAACCTGGATCTTCAAATGTTAAAAATGAATTTTCGGGTAATAATTTTTTGAGCATTTTCTTTAAATAAGGATAATGCGTACACCCAAAAATAAGTGTTTCGATATTACGATCTAAAAATTCATTTAAATATCGCTGAACAATGAGTGAAGACTCAATAGTATCAATTTGCTGTGCTTCAATTAAAGGTACAAATTCTGGGCATGCCAAAGAAATAAGTTTGTGATCATTATTATGTGATAAGAAATATTTTTCAAATACTTTACTTTGCGTTGTTCTTTGGGTTGCCATAATACCAATATGTCGAGATTGATTTTTAAAATGTTCAGCAATAGGTGTTATCGAACATAAAATAGGGAAAGCTGCATTTTGTATTAAGGAGGCATGCGCAATAGCAGAACTTGTATGACAGGCAAGCACAACCATTTTAACGTCTTGTTGTTTAAACCAATCCATAATCCGTTGTGTAAATTGTATAATTTGGTCTTCTGTTTTGTCGCCATAAGGAAGATTCAATGAATCTGCAACATATATAAAATTTTCATGTGGTAATATTGCTTGAAGTTCTTTCAAAACTGTCAAACCACCCATCCCACTGTCAAAAACACCAATTGGCCTATTATCATTTATTTTCAATTATATCTCTTCTTATTTAAGTGTAACGCCATAGTCCCCTCCTACGCCTTTACTTCCGTATCATTTGAACCCACCACCCTCCTACGTCCCGCGACTTGTTCGCGGGATCCAGAAAGTGCACAAAAAGGCTCGATAAACGATTTTCACCACACTTTTGCATGATGGATCCCGCGGACAAGCCGCGGGACGTAGGAAGAGGGGCTTGGATAGTTTTATTTCAATTTATTTTTTAAGTAATCAATCCATAAATCTAGACGCCTTTGACGCGTCACCTTTATCGATTCATTATGGCGCCATGCATCAATTTTACCATGATGCCCTGATCTTAAAACTTCCGGTACGTCGAGACCTTCCCAAGATACAGGTTTTGTATATAAAGGATGTTCTAAAAGACCAGACTCAAAGCTTTCATTCTGCAGAGATTCTTGTTTACCAATGACACCGGGCAAAAGACGAATACATGCATCGAGCAATGCAAAAGCCGGAATATCACCATTTGTTAATATGAAGTCACCCAAACTTAATTCTAATACATCATAATGTTGAAATACACGTTCATCAACCCCCTCATAACGTCCACATAATAAAGTAAGCGAAGGATGTTGAATAAGTGTTTTGACAAGATTTTGTGTGAGGGGCTGACCACGGGGTGTAAAATATATTAAAGGGCCTGTTCGGTTGGGGATAGACCTAATGGCAGCCTGAATGACATCAGGTCTTAAAATCATACCAGCGCCACCACCAAAAGGGACATCATCAACTGTGCCATAGGAATCAACGGCAAAATCACGAATATTGATTGTGGTATAAGACCAAATATTTTTTTCGTGTGCTTTGCCAATTAAAGAATGTCCAAGAATACCTGGAAATATTTCAGGAAAGAGCGTTATCAAATTTACATGAAACATTAGACTTCTTTCGAAACTCTACTAGTGTGGTCGATTGATGTGTCGTTTCGGTACTCAGATCCTCATGTATGAAGAATACACTGTGGTCTTCCGTGCCAAATCTCCTACCACTCGCCTCACATTAGCGAGTTGCGAAAGAAGTCTAGTGATTCTTGAGAAATCATTCTTACTCTTTTTCGGTGTCAACCCAAGAAGGCAATTCCAGAATAACTTTTCCATTTACTTTAGATACATCAAGCACATAATCTTTAATAAAAGGAATAAGCTCTTCGCCCTTTTCGTTTTTTAAAACCAAAAGATCACCTGCACCAAAGTTCTGAACAGCTTCGATTGTGCCTAATGCAACACCTTCTTTGGTTTCAGCTTTTAAACCAATAAGGTCAGTGTGATAGAATTCATCTTCGTCAAGATCGGGCAATTCATCTTTAGGTGTATAAAGATTCATGCCCTTCAATTTCTCTGCCTCTGTTCTTGTCGTCATACCCTTAAATTGGCAAATGAACCGATCTTTAACAGTGCCAATAATTTCAATATCGACAGGTTTATGATGCTCATCTAATAAGGTATAAGACAAAAAATCCAAAGGATCTTGTGCAAAAGAACGAATGAGAACAGCACCACGGATACCGTGGGCTCTCTCAATCTTCGCAATTAAAATTAAAGCAGTTGACATGACCTATAAAATTAAGCGCTAGCGGCTGCGGCTGCGGCTTCAGCTTTTATACGTTCTTGTGCTTTTTTCTTTGGTTGGCTTTTAATAGGTGTATTGGATTGTTGTGGCATTGGCATTAATTCTGCACGACCGAAGAAAAGTTCAACGCGGTCAGTTGGTTTTGCGCCAACGGAAAGCCAATATTGTGCGCGTTCTTTATTAATAACGACGCGTGACGCATGGTCTGAAGCCAAGAATGGATCATAATTACCAATTTTTTCGATAAAACGACCATCACGTGGGCTTGTGTTTTCAGCCACAACGATTGAATAAAATGGATGTTTTTTAGAGCCACGACGTGCGAGGCGAATTTTTAAAGCCATGAATAACTTCCTTTTACTGTTATAATAAAACTGCTTAATCGCCCACCTAATGGGCAAACTCTTCGTCAAGTCTGCGCTTCCGGTGCTCATGTACTTTAGTACATTCCGCGCCAGTTCTCGCCTTTCCTAGACTTTTCCTCATAATCTGGGCAGATTATATTGAGGATCCGGTATTATAAAAGCTTATCTTTATTTAGAGAAAAGCCCACCCGAAAACAAGCCTCTTTTTCCAACTTTTGAAAGATGCTTCATCATTTTGCTTGCTTCTTCAAAACGTTTTAAAAGTTTGTTTACATCTTGTACCGTTGTTCCAGACCCTGCCGCAATTCTTTTTTTGCGAGAAGCGTTTAGAACTTTATAATCTTTGCGTTCTTTCAACGTCATCGATGAAATAATCGCCAATTGACGTGGCACAACTTTTTCATCTACGCCTTTAGGCATGTCTTTTTTAAGTTGACCCATGCCGGGCAAAAGATTTAAAAGATTCTGTATGCCGCCCATTTTCGAAAATTGTTTCAGCTGATTGGCTAAATCATCAAGATCAAATTTACCTTTTTCAAGTTTTTTAGCCATTTTTTCGGCTTCTTCTTGATCAATGATTTCAGAAGCTTTTTCAACAAGACTAACAACGTCACCCATATCAAGAATACGGGATGCAACGCGTTCTGGATGAAAATCATCTAATTGATCAAGTTTTTCGCCTGTGCTTAAAAACTTAATGGGGCATCCTGTAATGCTTCGCATCGAAAGCGCAGCACCACCGCGGGCATCACCATCGACACGTGTCAAAACGACACCTGTTAAAGGTAATTTTTCGTTAAAGGCTTTAGCAACATTAACGGCATCTTGGCCTGTTAAAGCATCTACAACCAACAATGTTTCAATAGGTGTACCTGCATGATGAACGTCTTTAACTTCGTCCATTAATTCGTCATCGATATGCAAACGACCTGCAGTATCAAGAAGAACAACATCAAAGCCTTCTAAGCGTGCAGTTTGAAGCGCACGTTTGGTAATCTCGACAGGATTTTGACCTTGAACAATAGGCAAAGTTGCAATATTTGCTTGTTCACCAAGCGTTGCAAGCTGTAATTGCGCAGCAGGTCGTTTTACGTCAAGTGATGCCATTAAGACTTTTTTATGGCGTTTATTTTTAAGTCGAAGAGCGAGTTTCGCTGTTAAGGTTGTTTTACCAGCCCCTTGCAAGCCTACAAGCATAATCACTTGAGGCGGCGCTGCACTTAAATTGAGCTCACTATTTTTTTGGCCTAAAACCTCAACCAAATGGTCGTGAACAATTTTAACAACCATTTGACCAGCAGAGATGCTTTTAACAACATCCTGACCAATGGCTTTTGCTTTAACAGTTTCAATAAATTCTTTAACGACAGGAAGGGCAACATCAGCTTCAAGCAATGCAATGCGAATTTCGCGCATGGCCATGTTAACGTCATTTTCCGTTAACGCGCCTTTGCCTACCAAGCGATCAATGATCGATGATAGCTTATTACTGAGTCCTTCAAACATCTTCTTAAACCTGCGTCAGATACTAGAATTTCACACTATACTGAATTTTATTTAAAACTTCAAGAAATTTGAGCGCAGCGTTGGTGCAATTTGATAATGTTCTCTTTTACAATTTATGAGGTATCTGGTTTTTAGCAAAAAATCACTGATTTAGGAAAACTCTCTAATCTTTTAAGCAGCAGCTGCGAAAAATCTGCTGCAAGCTTCTCCTGTTGATTTCAGTATTTGGGCAGCAATTTGATTATTTATGTTGACTAGATTAATAGCTGACATTGCTTGTATAGCTGCTTCATTTTTATTAATGCCATTAATATCCTGTAATTGTTTTGAAAAGCCTACATTTTGAGAAAGAATATTATCTTTGGCAGTTTTTATAGAACCCGAAATTTCCCCTAATCTTGATTCAATATTTCGAAAATCATTGACTGCAAGTTTTGAAAGACGAACAACTTCGTCAACTACTTGCTTGTAATTTCCAGCATTAGAATCCGTTGTGCTTAAAAGATGCAATGCGCGAATAAGCCGCTGAGGACCAACTTCATTTGCTGTAAAGCTCATTTTCAAGTTTTGACTATTTATATGTAATTGCTGTGGATTATTATCGCCTTGATAATAAGTTGGTTTAGCTTGCGGGTTATCAGGATCAATAGGGATATCATCTGTGTCATCTAAATGATATGTCGCTGGATCGGGCAATGCGTCTAAATTGACGGGTGGTTCATTGATTACAGATCCACCACATAAATATCGTTCTGTTTTTGTATTTAAAATGTCCCGGACAAGATTTAAAGTGTATTTTGATGATTTTTGATAATCAAAACCTGGCAATTCATCTCTTTGTGCTTGACCTGCTAACGTAGAAAATTTTTCAGCATAATAACGTAATGATTCAGTGGTATTTTGCACAATTGAAAAATCAGTACCTACAAAAAGTGTATTATTAATTTGAGCATTGTTTTTTTCTAAAAATGATTCAATTGATACATATGAAGAAGCTAGATCGCCCAATCCAGCATATTGAATTTCTTTTTGATTGGTTGAAAGTTGGATTTGATATTTTTCAACTGATTCTGATGTTGTCTTGATGCTATATGCAATCATCGACATTGTAGGGCTTACAGGAGAAGTTTCAGACATTAAAACACCTATTTTTAATTGTTACCTGGAAAATACATTTGCCAATCGTTGATCAAGTTCATTTTGTTTGGCCAATGCAGCACTAATTGTATTTACGACATGTTGTAATTGAGCGATTATTAATGAAATTTCTTGAATTGATTTTCGTGCTTTTTTTTGAAATTCTTGTTCGCTACTATTAAGGCTTTCTGTATTGTTTTTTACTTTATCTTCTGAGATGTTTGAATTCATTGAAATATTGCTTAATAGAGAAATGGAATAATTTAAAACAGAACTTGATGTACTTCCTATATTGCCAGTGCCATGAAATAAGACTTCATTGGATAGGGCATCTCGCATTGAAGCCGTCGGTGTATTTCCATCAGCACGTGGAATACCTCTTGCGGTGGTACCTCTCTGTCCAATACCTGCTGTAAGGTCGAGTGAAGAAATACTTATTAAGCCAGGATTCGCGTTTAAAGTTGGATTTAATTTGATGCTTCTAGCCGTTGAAGGGCTTAATGGGTTTGTTGAAGCAACAAAAAAATCATTGAGACCAAAATAGGATGAAAGACCTTTTGATCTAATAGTCGTCCCTTTTTCCAACGGATAATCATTTAATTTTAATTTATTGTTATTAAGGGCTGAAATATATATTTTATTGTTATCTAAACTTGCAACTGCATTAGCACCAAATTGAACGTTCATTGCAGTAACTGTATTTGCAAGACTTACACCTGGGTTAAAATTATAAATCCCAATTTCGGCGCCGTTCGTATCATAAAGCCCTACTTTAATTGTAGGATCAAGCATTTGACTTGTGTTTTCATTAATGGCAATATTTGATCCATTATTACCCTTAATATTTAATTTCCCGTCAACAATGGATGCTGTTGCATCCCCAGCCAATCCAGCATTGATAGCGCCAACAATAGCGTTCACATTACCTAAGGCTGATACATCAATGTCAACGAAATGCTGAATAATGCCGTCTTTATTAAGGGTAGCAATGCGTGCATTTCCGGTGCCAAAAAATGTATCTGTGCCAAGAACTTCTTTTGTGCCCTTTAATAATTGTGCGCCTGGAAATCCTGATGCGTTGTTATGGATTTCATTGAGTTCTTCTTTAAGATTACGTGCTAATTGACTTATGTTTTGGGATAAATTGGGCAATATATCATCACGTAATTCAAAAAGTGCTGATAATTTTGCTTGATTGTTTGAATTAGGCTGTCCCACGCTTTTGATAATAGTTGTTACATCTTGGTTGTTAATCATTAATCCTTTTAATGTATCAGGATAAACAACAGATGCATCAATTGTTTCAGAGCGCTCAAAAACAAAAGAAGTACCTTGTGTAGATGCTAAATTAATACCGCTAGGACCATTAACATTTACGCTTCCATCTGGATTGTTTGTTACACTTATAGCAAGTGCACGTGCTATTTCGTTTAAGGCACCGCGCCTACTATCTTCAAGGGCTGATATTGATTCGCCTGTCGAAACTGCATCTTTTATTTTATTGTTTTTTTCTATAACAATATTTACACTTTTTGTTAAATTTTTAACTTCTAAATCTATATCTTTTTCACAAGAATCACGAATATTTTGTACCTTTGTTTCCAATTCGTTCAATCTTGTTGTTAATTGTTGGCTGATAGAAACAAGTTGACTTTTAATGCTTTCATTGTCAGGACTTGTTGCAAAATTACTAAGTGTTGTTTGAAAGCGTTCAAACAATGCCGTAAAGCTTGAGGGTGAGTTTACTTGCCCTAATAGAGGTTCCAAATCTCTAAATTTAGAAAGCATTGACTCATTATATCCTAATGCGGAGATATCATTGCGAATAGACTGACTTAATTGGTTATTTACATATCCTTGGGGAGGCGTTATTTCAAACCCAGTTGTTTTATTATTAGACGTTTTTGTTGTAATTTTTCTACTTTCATAGGTCGCGTCTGGATCTGAGGAACGCACAGCATTTCCTTGTGCTGTCTGAAGAGCTGAAAGATTAGCATTTAAAGAAGATAATAAAACATTAGACATTTGTTTTATATACTCTCAAAAAAAGTTGTTGTAGGGAAAGATTTTAATATTTTTCCTTTATAAGTATAGGATTTTGTATTGAGTTCTTCTTCAATATAATTTTTATAAATATCCATCAAATGTTCTTTAGTTTTTTGTGTGGCTTCTAAAACCAATTTATTGGTAAGCATGACTTCTTTCAGTTTCTCAAAAGAGTGTAAAAATTTATCTTTAAGTGTTTTTGAAAAAGGTTTTGCTGTTTCAGGAACATTCAACATGTTTTCAAGACTTATATTGTAAATTTCCATGAATTTTACTTTTGATTTTTCTGTTTCTTGAAAAAGATCCAGTTGATATGAACGTATAATTTTTGTTTGGTGTTTATAAGCTTGGATAACTAGATTTAAATCGTTTAAACAAGTAATAAGTATGTCATCCGGATTTATTGCGGCTTTTTTTTCTTTTACCATTTTACCACCTGTTTTTTAAGCAGCTTCCGCTACCATGTTTTGAGCTTGTTGATATGCCTTAATAGGTTTTTTGCCTTGATTTTGATCTTCAAATAATTGTTGACCAATACCAAAAGAATCAACAGCATTAGGATCTTTTAGAATTTCTGCTAAATATAATCCTTGAAAAAGTTTAACATTTCCATCATCCCATCCTTTTTCCTCAGGGATCATTTCTTCAAACATACCTGCAAGGATATGGCCCAAAAATATATTTTCGCCTTCTTTGCTTTTAGGTTTATCCATTACTTTATTATCTGCAAAGGATTTAAGATCAGATATATCGTTTATTGATGTATTCATTACACAACCTCCAAACTTGCTTGTATTGCGCCCATACGATGAATCGCATTGATGATATCCATAAGTTCCGGCACTGTAACGCCTAACGCATTTAAATTACGTACTAAATCACCAATTGTAGGGGCTGATTTTAAAAGCGTTAATTTCTTATTGCCTTCTTCAATTGTTACATTCGTACGTGGCACAACAACAGTTTCACCTTCTGAAAGTGAATTTGGTTGCGACACCATGGGTGTTTCAACAATTTTAATAGAGATATTACCTTGTGCGATGGCAACGGGTCTAATGCGAACATTTTCGCCCATTACGACGACGCCAGATGATTTATCGATTAAAATTTTTGCAGCCATATCGGGTGTAATTGATAATTGTTCTACTTTTGTTAAAAGAAGAGATGTTTGATCTTTGTAATAAGGCGGTACTTCCATTTCAATGGTTGCTTTATCAATCAATCTAGCAATGGGAGATTTAATCTGTGGATTATGTAGAAAACTTGTATTAACAGCATGAGTAACGCGTTGGGCTGTTGTAAAATCAGGATTACGTAAATAAATGCGAATACTTGATTGTGTGTTTAATTCAAATGGAATTTCACGTTCAACAATAGCGCCATTGGGAATAAGCCCAGCTGTTGGATGTCCTTTAACAATAGAGGCTGCTTCACCAATCGCTTGAAAACCACTGACAATGACAGGTCCTTGGCCGACCGCATAAACTTCATTATCAGCACCTTTTAAAGGTGTTGCAACCAATGTGCCGCCACGTAAATCAGTTGCATCACCAATAGTTGACACTTGAACGGTGACGCGGGTTCCTTGGCGTGAAAAAGGATTAAGTGTTGCTGTGACCATGACGGCTGCAATATTTTTACTGTTTAAACTTTTATCCCGTGCATTGACACCTAGACGTTCCAACATCGCAATAAAACTTTCACGTGTGAAAACAGCAGAGTTAAGTTTGTCGCCCGTTCCATTCAGGCCTATGACAAGTCCATACCCTACAAGGATGTTATCCCTGACACCTTCAAAATCTGCAATATCTTTAATGCGGGAATTGGCGTATGCCGCATAATCTAAAAAAACAAAGCATATTAGCACACTTAATGCTTTAAGCATTGATGTAACAGATTGTTTTTTTTGGATCTGATTTTTCATTAATGGGTACCCTCCGTTTAAACTATGCAATCTTTGTGCCAATTTTGGATGCACTCATTTGCATTTGGATATAATATTGAGTACAATGAGGGAGAAGCGAGGATTTATGAAAATTGAATCAATGAGATCCCTTAAAACAAATGGGATTAAAAATAAAAGCAATGCATCAAAAACAGATAATGCCAGTTTTTCAACAACTTTGGCAAAAGAAACTTCACAATCTGGCGATATTGTCCAATTATCTTCAATGCAATCTATAGCTTCTTTATGGGCGCTTCAAGAAGTTGATGCGGCATTTGAAAAGAAAAAAAAAGCAATCCGCAAAGGTCATTCAATTTTAGAAGAATTAGCGAATCTTCAGAAATCCATATCTTTCGGAAATGATCCAAAACAGATTTTAAATTCTATGCAATCTTTATTAATTGATAAAGACGATGTCGGCGATTCTAATTTGCAAGATGTTCTTGATGCTATTTACTTGCGGGCGTCAGTTGAAGCTGCTAAATTCTCCCGATAAACTACCCAGATTATGAGCAAATTCGTCGTCAAGCTTCCGTTTCCGGTACTCATGTACAAAGTGGTACATTCCGTTCCGGTTCTCAGCTTTTCTAGACTTTGCCTCATAATCTGAATAGTTTTTACAAAATAACATAAACAATTTAATATTATAATTTGAGAGAAAATGACTTTACATATTACCGGCCTCGAAGAAATTTCATCCCCTTTTAAAGCAATTATTCTTGATGCTTGGGGTGTCCTCCATAACGGCGTACAATCTTACCCATATGTCTTGGAGGCGCTTACAACTTTACGTGCACAAGGCAAAAAGATCCTTGTTCTTTCAAATGCACCACGCCTTAAAGAAAGTGTTCAAGAATCGCTTCTTAAATGTGGTATTCCAGAAAATTACTATGATTTTCTTCATTCTTCTGGTGAAGAAGGTTATCTTACACTTAAAGAAAACAATGTATTTGGCAATATTTGTTTTCATATGGGTGAAATAGCGCATCGTGGTTTATTTGATAAGTTAACGCTCAATCGCACTGAAGATCTTGATCAAGCGGAATTTTTACTTAATACGGGTTTCATTAACCCTGATTTGAATCCTCTTTCTAAAGACGATTTTTTAATGCAAGCGATTGAGAAAAATTTACTTATGCTTTGCTTTAATCCCGACATGCACGTTTATGTGGGAAATAATCTTTTGCTTTGTGCCGGTACTTATGCCAAACGCTATGAAGATTTAGGCGGTCAAGTTCATTATTTTGGAAAACCGCATGCAAACGTTTATAAACGTGCTATGTCCATGCTCAATATTCAAGATCCAAATGAGGTTTTAGCTGTCGGCGATTCATTTGCGACAGATATGCGTGGTGGTCAACAAGCAGGTATTAAAACAATATTGACATTAACGGGTGTTCATTCAAAAGATCTTTATCCAGAAGGTTTATTTAATGAAGAAAATTTTAAAAAACTTTGTGCTTCTTACAATGTTAATCCGTCTTATGTCATGCCAGAATTAAGCTGGTCATAACGAATCAAACATAGTTCTCAACTGTCCAGATTATGTGGCAAAGTCTAGGAAGGGCGAGAACCGGAACGGAGTGTACTTAAGTACATGAGTACCGGAAGTGGAGAGCTGACTACGAATTTGTCCATAGGGTGGGCAGTACAATCCAAATATTTCAAGCTCTGTGGTAGGGATGACCTATTAAGATTTGTTGCGCCCTGTAAATTTGCTCCAGCAACATGACGCGCACAAGCATATGTGGCCAGGTTTGGCACCCGAAAGAAATTTTAAAATTTGCGCGCTCTAAGATTGAAGGCGCAAGTCCGTCAGCGCCTCCAATGATAAAGATAATTTTGCCTGGACTAGACATTTCGAACTGGGCAAATTTTTCTGAGAGTTGAATACTTGTTATGTTTTTGCCGCGTTCATCTAAAGCGATGACATAATCTTTAGGATGAATGTACTCTTCAAAAAGACTTGCTTCTTCCTCTTTTAAAGAAATGCCTTTCAGGTTTTTTTTTGTGCCTAATTCAATAAATTCTAAAGGCCAGCTGATTCTTTTTGTATAAAGAATAGAAAGAGGTTCAAGATCATTTCCCTTTATTTTTCCGATCGCGAGAATTGAAATTGATAACATCTGTATTATATATCCCGATCGGTTTTAACATGTGGGTAGAAATATGAGTGTGAGACACACGGCGTGTATTTCTTCATCATGAGTATGGAGAATCCCGAAATCTGATCCCTCCGCAGGTTAAAACATGTTGGGGATATTATTGGTTTTCTTGAGTTTTACGAGATGAAGGTTCAAAACTCCATAATTTTTCAAGATTATAATAAGCTCTTATTTCAGGTGGGAAAAGATGCACGATAACATCGCCTGCATCAAGTAATACCCATTCACTTCCTACAACGCCTTCTATTGTTACGCGGTGTAAGCCTTTGCCTTTAAGCTCCGATTGTAAATGATCAGCGAGTGACGTGATGTGACGACCTGAACGACCGCTTGCAACGACCATGTAATCAGCAATTTCTGATTTTCCTTCGAGAGGAATCACAACAATGTCTTCTGCTTTATCTTTATCAAGAGAGTCTGAAATTAAGCGTAGAATTTCTTTAGAATCTATAGCTTTTTTACGATAATTGCCTGGTGTGGCATCAGTTGAACGAGACATAATTTCCTATTTATTTGTCTAAACATCTTATGTAGATTGGTGCAATTTTTATTTTTTTCAAGAGGTGTGCTTGACTTTTTAAATTTATTTTTTGAAGTTCATGTTTTTTTAGTTTGTACTGTAGTGTTTTCTAAAAATAATCATACTGAAAAAACAATGTAGATAAATTTTTGAGTTGTAAAAATTTACACGTCACCCCTTCCTATGTCCTATCCCCTTCCTACTTCCCGCGACTTGATCCTGAGAGATCCACACGAAATTCACTCAAAGGGGCAAGCCTCTGAATGAACGGTTACTATCATTTGATAAAGCAATTTTAATATGTTATTAAATGATTTTTTTAAAATATGTAATCCCTTTTTAAGG